>NZ_JBTXLS010000067.1:0-10213 GCF_054871665.1 Myroides sp. LJL115
TAAAATAGGTAGTAGTAGTGGTTTTATCTGGGTTTTTCGATACAAAATAATACTTCCCATCTCCATCCTTATGTAAAGTAACATTTCCTTCTATATTAATAAAAGTATTTTCTATAAACTCTTTATTCTCAGTAAGATGCTCTATAAAAGTATCTCCAGCAATACTTGCAACATCAATATAGAATCCTAATGCAGGATCAATAGTTTCTATCGGAGCTGTTGGATTTTGAACTCTCCAATCTTTAATTACTTTTTCATTAAAATAACGATAACCTAATGTAACTTCTTTTGTACCGCCTATCCCATCATTAACGTTACCCTTAACTGGCAACATAAAGGTTTCTGTTTCGGTTCCTTTGATAATTTCTTCTAAAGTAATTTCTTTTAAGGTATAAGTAACTTTATCATCAGCATCTACACTTGGAACCAAATAACTAAACTTTCCTTTACTAGCATCAGATCCATCCGGAGTAAATGCTACTAGATAACTAAGATCCGTTGCACTTCCACCTGGAATTTTAGTAATTTTCTCAATCTCTTGATAAATTTCCTTTCTTAAATTGTCGATAATAGTATTCAATCTACTTTCAGAAGTAATCAATTCCCATTTTCCAGCTGAATTATTACCAGCCCAATAGTAAAAACCTTTTGGAATATCAACCCCGGCTACAGTGTTATAAATTAAAATGGATTCTGTACCGCTTTGTCCAGCAAGCTCGAAAGTGTCTAGTTTCTTCAATTCCATACGTGGAATCAATACCCCCTTATCAGAGGCGTTTACATCTAAAATAGCACTCGCATCAGGAAGACCCTTCCCAATACCAAGACCAGGGTCCTGTGCATAGGTAGTTGCTGCAGCAGCCACTAAAAACAACATAGTAATTTTTTTCTTCATATTAAAAGCTTATTGATTTTACAATTTTTGATTTTCTAAACATTTTATTTTAAAAGCCTTAAACTATAAGGATGGTATAAAACATTATATATACACTCTCCTTTTCCAAAAGCTTAAAACAAATCTACAACTTTAATTAATAAAATTGTTAATATTGTTAATTTAAAAAGCTTTGATTCGTAAATTATCCAATTATTAAAATAATCTCTTTATTTTTAGCATAATTTAACGATATTTTCAACATATATAAAGATTTCATATAATTTAGTTAAAGAAAAAAATATTTAAGCTTAAGCTGACAAAAAAAAATGAAAGTATTATTTAATTTATTTATTGACTTTTTTACAAATTGACTTTTTATTTGTGTTAAAAAAGCTAAAATCATAAGATTTTTAAGTTAAAATAATTAAATAGATTTCGTTAAAATTACATAAACTTTTAAAGCGAAAACAAAAAAAAACGAGCTTAAAATATTTTGTTAATAACACCATATCTTAAGGTCGTTTTTCTATTTTGAAAAAGGGGATATAAAAAGGGGAAGGTTGCAAGTGCTAAAAAAAATCTATTCACACTATATAAACTACCAGTTGTTTTTCACCAACACAATGAAAAAACAAGGTGATTAAGTATCACCTTATAATAAGGTCGTTTTAAAGCCAGGTTGTCTTAGGCAAAAACTAAAATCTTCTTCATTATCACATACACAATACAAGCGTAGAGCATGCCCATCAATCTTTTTAAATATTGCTTTAATACCCTTAGGTAGGATAGAGCAGCATTGGTTAGAACTCTCTCCCGCATACTTGGGATCAATATCTACGGTGATTAACACCACGAATTCATTGGATTTTAACTCTATAGGTAACTTCATAATTATCTTGTTTTTATTGGTTATTGTCCTAATTTAGAAAAAAAAACACACTTTACAATCTTTTTTTGAAAAAAAATCTACTTCTAATTGCATATATTTCACTACTTATATTTACTTTTTCACAAACTACCGACCTTAAATCAGGGTGAATATTCATATTAAATAATTCTACCTCAATATTTTTTCCGAAAAAGCATTTTACCTCAACAAACCTTGCTAATGTTTTAATATTTATTTGGCAAATATTTTTTATACCTTTGTCCTTTAAATATTCAAAGTAAGCATAAATAACAATTAGAAAATGCAAAACATTCCTAGTGTTGACTTACGTGATTTCCTATCGGATGACCCGGTACGTAAACAAAAGTTTGTAAATGAAATCGGAAAAGCCTACGAAGAAATTGGATTCGTAGCATTAAAAGGACACTTTTTAGACGACCAACTTGTTAAGAGTCTTTATAAAGAGGTTCAAAACTTCTTTCAACTTCCATTGGAAGTAAAAGAAAAATACGAAATCCCTGGTATTGGAGGACAAAGAGGTTATGTTTCTTTTGGAAAAGAACATGCTAAAGGCCGTCAAGAAGGAGATTTAAAAGAGTTCTGGCATTTTGGACAGTACGTACAAGATGATCCTGCCTTAGAGGCAACTTACCCAAAAAATGTTACTGTTAATGAATTAGCGAATTTCAACCCAGTAGGAGAGCAAACATATAAAATGCTTGAAAAGACAGGTGTTTATGTATTAAGAGCCCTAGCTATATACTTGGATTTAGATGAGTTTTACTTTGACGCTTATGTAAAAAATGGTAATAGTATCTTACGACCAATTCACTACCCTCCTATTACAAGCGAACCTAAAAATGCAGTACGTGCAGCAGCTCACGGAGACATCAACTTAATTACCTTATTAATGGGGGCACAAGGAAAAGGCTTACAAGTTCAAAATCACCAAGGACAATGGATTGATGCTATTGCTAAAGAGGATGAATTAGTAATTAACGTTGGAGATATGCTATCAAGACACTCTAACAACAGATTAAAATCAACTATTCACCAAGTGGTTAATCCACCAAGAGAATTATGGGGTACTTCTCGTTACTCTATTCCTTTTTTCATGCATCCAATAAGCTCAATGCCTTTAGACTGTTTGCCAAATTGTGTAGATCAAGACAACCCTAAGAAATACGATGATATTACTGCTGGAGAGTTTTTACACCAACGACTAGTAGAACTAGGATTAATTAAAGAATAGATATTCTTTTTTATTATAGACACAATCAAAGGGACTCAAATTGACATTGAGTCCCTTTTTTATTATGACAAATCACTAAGGAAAAAGCCCCACTATACCCAACAATTTTGTATATTTGAGTCTAGTGGACTCCACTACAATAAAGCGAATTTTCACACAACAACTATGAGTAAGAAAAAACTTAGTTTGGAAGATTTAGGAGGATTTGTGTTTTCAACCAATGAAGATTTTGAATTTTCTACCCCTGAACCAATCGAAACTTTAGCCCCTAAAGACCAAAGATTAGAGGCGCATTTAGACAAAAAAAATAGAGCAGGTAAAATAGCTACCATTATTAAAGGATTCCAAGGGGATCCAGAGGATTTGAAAGTCCTTGCAAAACAACTAAAAACCTTATGTGGTGTTGGAGGAAGTACAAAAGATCAAGAGATTATCATCCAGGGTAACTTCCGAGACAAAATCATGGAATTTTTAACCAAACAAGGCTACAAGGTAAAACGAGTAGGCTCATAAAAATAAATCATTATGGAAATAAAGTCTTCAGAACTAATCTTAAATCCGGATGGAAGTATCTATCACCTTAATTTAAGACCGGAAAATATTGCACCAGATATCCTATTTGTTGGTGACCAAGATCGCGTAGATAGAATATCTTCTCATTTTGACTCCATTGAATTTAAAACTCAAAAAAGGGAGTTTAAAACCCATACAGGAACCTACAAAGGAAAACGATTATCAGTGATTTCTACTGGAATAGGACCGGATAATATAGACATTGTTGTCAATGAAATTGATGCCCTATTTAATATAGATTTCCAAACAAGGACTATAAAAGAGCACTTAACTAGCGTAAATATAGTAAGAATTGGAACATCTGGATCTTTACAAAAAGACATTGAAGTAGATAGTTTTGTTTTATCACAAAGTGGATTGGGATTGGATAATTTAATGCGCTCCTATATTATTAGAGATATTAGCCAAGATCAAATGGAAGATGCTTTTATAGAGCATACAAATTGGGATCTAGCAAAAGGAAGACCTTATATTATTAAAAATAGTAGTTCTTTACAACAGCGCCTGCAAAGTGAACAAACCCATTTAGGAGTAACCGCTACAGCAGGAGGTTTTTATGGACCTCAAGGAAGAGTTTTGCGTTTACCTATAGCTGACCCTCTATTAAATAGTAAAATCGATAACTTTTTTTACCATGGCCAGCGTATTACTAATTTTGAAATGGAGACTGCCGCTATTTATGGTCTATGTAAACTATTAGGTCACCATGCTGTATCATTAAATACTATTATCGCTAATAGAGCCAATGGTACATTCTCCAAAGATCCTTATAAAGCAGTTGATCGCTTAATAAAATATACCTTAGATCAGTTAACTAAATAACTTTTCTTTTTCAAAGTACACTCTACCCTAAAAATGACACTACACCAATCTTTTTTAGGGTATTTTGTTTTATATATAAGGAGTACTTCTACTGCTACTATTTTGCTTATAGTTTTTCAAAAAATATCTTCCCACTATTACAGGTGAAAATTCAAACATTTTTGGACTAGTATTCAGCCTAGATAAAAATGGCTGATTTTCCAATTTAAAAGGCTCAATTCACTTGAAAATATAAAATTTCACCTGGAATTAGTATAATATTTAACATAAATAAACATTACACACCTCTTTAGTATTACCATATTGAAAATATTTACTATGCTTACATAGTTGTTTACACAATTAATTGTAAAAAAACTAACATAGCAATAGGCTTTTATCTTAAAGAATGCGTTATATCACATAAATAACCACATATGTCTTTTTATTAATGATATATTAATATATATACCTACATTTAGGTGCTTAAAATTTTTATTTGAAATGATACAAGAACTTACAAATGTGCAAAGAATAAAATATGCCCCATATTTAGAGCGTATTATTACAGCGGAGCAAGCAGCTCAAATGATTCATGATAAAGCAGTAGTTGGAGCCAGTGGTTTTACTAAAGCTGGAGATAGTAAATCGGTATTACCTGCTTTTGCAGAACGTGCAGCCAATGAAAATGTAGCCATTACTTTGTTAACTGGTGCTTCTTTGGGACAAACAACCGATGCAGACTTAGCCGCAAATAATGCCGTAATTAGAAGAATGCCTTTCCAGGCAGACTCTACTATGAGACACTCCATTAATGATGGACAAATTAAATATGTGGATCAACATTTAAGTGAAACCATAGAGCACCTACAAGAAGGACATATCCCACAAGTGGAAATTGCTATTATTGAAGCAGCTTATATCGATGAGCAAGGATTTATTATTCCTACAACTTCTATTGGAAACTCTGCATATTTTGCAAGTGTAGCACAAAAAATAATTATTGAGATAAATTCTGCTATGCCTTTAAGCATTGAAGGTATACATGATAATAGTGTTCCTGGTAAACACCCTAATAGAAAGTCTATTGACATTTTAGATGTGAAAGACCGCGTTGGAGAAACCTTTATTCGTATTGACCCTTCTAAAGTAGTAGGGGTTGTTTTCACAGATATTTTAGACTCCCCAGCAGTACTTCCTGAACCAGATACTAAAACAATTGCTATTTCTAAGCACTTATTAAAGTTCTTCGAACAAGAAGTGAAAAAAGGAAATATGGATTATTCCCTACTTCCACTACAAGCAGGTATTGGAAAAGTTGCCAATGCTGTTCTTACAGGATTTATCGATGGCCCATTTAGCAATCTTACTATGTATTCGGAAGTGCTTCAAGACAGTACATTTGATTTAATCGATGCTGGTAAAATGACCTTTGCATCGGGTTCATCCATCACAGTGACCCAACAATGGTATAATAAGCTAATCAACAACTTAGATAAATACAAAGAACATCTTGTACTACGTCCGCAGAACGTTTCTAACGCTCCTGAGGTAATCCGAAGACTTGGTATTATCGCCATTAATACTGCCATAGAATTTGACATCTATGGAAATGTAAACTCTACGCATATTGGCGGAAATAAAATGATGAATGGAATTGGTGGTTCTGGAGATTTTGCTCGAAATGCCTACTTGAGTATTTTTGTTACCCAATCTGCATCGAAAGACAATAAAATATCTCATATTTTACCAATGGTATCCCATGTGGATCATACAGAGCATGATGTAGATATACTAGTTACCGACCAAGGCCTAGCTGACTTAAGAGGTCTTTCACCAAGAGAGCGTGCCGAGGTAATTATTGAGAATTGTGTACACCCAGATTATAAAGAAGAAATAAGAGATTACTACAATAGAGCCAAAGAATTAGGTGGCCATACTCCTCATATTTTAGAGGAAGCTTTTTCTATGCATACTAGATTTAAACATACAGGCTCAATGAAGTCTTAATTCACGGATAATAAAGGATAAACTAGCATTTAATTTTTACTCTCTTTATTTATTCCAAACCTATAACGCTTACCAAGAACTATTAAGTGCTTTGCAGGCGTTATTTGTTTTATAACCTCCCCAAAAGAGCATCTATTACTCCCCTATTTATGTTTGATACGCATTAATACCTAGGGTAATTATTGCAATTATTACACTGCTGCCTTATAGCTTTCACTTTAGAAAATACCCAAGGAAATATTTTTAAAGTGATACTTGAAAAATCGTGATAATTATTTCACAAATACCAATAATAAAAGCTCTGAAATCAGGTAAAAAAGCCAAAAACACTTCCATTGAATTCTCTTATTTAATCAATCCTTTTAGTATATTAGCAAAGCAATGTTAATGAATAAAAAATGACAAAAGTTGAAATTATAGGAGTGCCAGAGCATTTTAATTTGCCTTGGTTAATGTGTATTGAAAATGAAGATTTTACAGACAAAAATATCGATTTAAGATGGAAAGATATCCCTCAAGGTACAGGTAAAATGTGCCAGATGCTTAGGGACAAGCAAGCTGACCTTGCCATTATTCTTTCTGAAGGAATTATAAAAGATATCAGCCAAAGCAACCCATGTGTTATTATCCAAGAATATATTAGTAGTGCATTAATTTGGGGAATCCACGTAGCTCACAATTCTAATTACCAAACTATAGAGGATCTCAAAGGCAAAACCATCGCTATTAGTCGATATGGCTCTGGTTCCCATTTAATGGCTATTGTTCACGCTAAACAAATGGGTTGGAATACAGAGGATCTAAACTTTTTAGTGGTAGATACTCTAGAGGGTGCAATTAGCGCTTTACAAGCTGGAATGGCAGATTACTTTATGTGGGAAAGGTTTATGACACAACCCATTGTTGACCAGGGAATATTTAGAAGAATAGCTCAATGTCCTACACCATGGCCTTCCTTCTTATTAGTTGGTAATAAAGATTTTGTAGAACAAAATGCAACCATAATTCAAGATATTTTACAGGTCATTAACACCACTACAAAAGAGTTTAAACACATTCCGAGTATTGATAAAACATTAGCATTAAAATACGATCAAAAAATAGAAGACATACAACAATGGTTAAGCCTAACCACTTGGTCTCAAAATCAATTAAGTCAAAAACACTTTGATTTAATCCAAAATCAATTGAAAGATTTAGACCTTATTGAGCAAACCATTCCCTACAAAACCACCGTATTGTAAGGTATTTAAACCCTAGTAAAATAAGCTATGCCAAAAGTGCAATCAAATAAATGGTACAAAGGCCTAAGGATACCCAATCCTTGGGCCAATAGCATTATTTTACTTTTGAATATTTTACTTACCATTCCTTTATTTATCCTAGTACACCAAAATATAACCGATCCACAATGGCCTTGGCACTTAGATAGGATCTTGCTGTTTTTGGCTATTATTGGTATTTTACAATTTGTATTACACAAACTTAAAACCCTGTTGTTTTTGTTAGTACTTTTTTATTTGCTAGTGTTTTCTTGGGCTAGCATTTTTGGGGGATATGGCTTTTTGGCAGTTTATGAAGACTATCGAATAATGATCTACAGTATGATGCAATCCAATACTCCTCAAGATATTATCATCAATAAACTATTGCCTTTCCCTAATAAATCAAAAATCACTAAAGCAGTAGAATTTGATAAACCACAAGTCAGAAACTTTGCCTTATTAGCTACTACAAAGCACTTTACCAAAACACCATCTTTTCATCAAAACAGACAATTAATCCAAAGCTTCGCGGTATTTAAAGAGATAAGAAGTAGATGGAATTATGTCAATGATCCAAGGGGAAGAGAGTATATTGCCACAGCCTCAGAATCACTAATTCACTTTTCTGGGGACTGTGAAGACTACTCGGTGTTAATGGCTGCTAGTCTAAAATCTATTGGAGCAAGTGTGCGATTAATACATACCAAGGGCCATATGTATCCAGAATTACTCATTAAAAACACCCAAGAATTAGAACAAGCAATTTATCTGATTAAGGAAGAGCTATTCCCTGATCAAAGTAAGAATAAAGAACTTTTTTATCATCTTGATGACAGAGGCCAAATTTGGCTTAATTTAGACTATACCGCTTCTTATCCAGGAGGACCTTTTATGTCAGAGGAGATTTTAGGACAACTTACCCTATATTAAGACTTGATAATTTTTTTAAAATCTACTTATAGTTTGCCATAAATCCCTTAGCTATCTATTTAATAGGAATAAGGTACTTTTTACTTCTATTCATCTAGCAATACGCACTTTTTCAATATAATAGTTGCTACTATCTGTTATTTTTTACTTATATTTGTAGCTAACTATCAAAGACCGCCGAAATTTATTTAAATAATAAGAAAAAATTTTTTCATGAGAAAAATCTTAATTTTATTTGGCACAATGGTCCTAATAATGGCATGTAATGCAAAACACAACTTCCAAATTAGCGGAAGTATACAAGGAATTGAACCTAATACTACGGTTTACTTAGAAAAACTCGATCCCTTTACTAAAAAGATTATAAAAGTAGATTCTACAAAAGTCGACAATAAAGGATATTTTGAATTCAAATCAAATGCCGACAATGTAGATATGGCATTTATTGCGGTAAAACACTTGGTTCATAAAGCTCCTTTTTTCATAGAGCCTGGTAATATCCATCTTACTTATGATTTAAACTCCAATGAAGTTCCACAAGCAACAGGAGCCAAATACAATGATCAATATATTGCCTATAATGAGAAAATATCCTATTTGACAACTAAGGCAAGTGATTATCACCTTTCTACTCAGCAGGCATACAAAGAAGCGATAGCTCAAAATCAGGTTGAGAAAGCAAATGACATTGTTGCTGTTTACGAATCTATAACCAAGGAGTTAGAAGATTTTAGAGAACAATATCCCCAAGAAAATCCTGGATCAATTGTAAATCTAATTAATTTATACAATGGGCTAAAAACTCCTACAAAAGATAAAGAAGTCTATCAAAACCAATGGGAGAAAATAGATATAGAGTTACAAAACACCCCGATTGGTCAAAAAGTAATAAGTGACATACAAGCAATGCCAACTATCTTAAATAAAATTGGCCAAAAAGCACCCAATTTTGAAGCTTTAACACCAAAAGGTGAAAAACTATCTTTACAACAAGCCCTTGGAAAGATTACAATTGTAGATTTCTGGGCTGCTTGGTGTGGACCGTGTCGAGAAGAAAACCCTAATTTAATTAGTATTTACAACGACTATCACCAAAAAGGTCTAAATATCTTAGGTGTATCCTTAGACAAGGAGGAAGATAAATGGTTAAAGGCTATAAAAGACGATAAGCTACCTTGGCTCCAAATATCTAACTTAATGTATTTTAAAGATCCTATAGCTAAATTATATGGATTAAAGTCCATACCAGCAACCTTCATCTTAGATAAAGATGGAGTAATTATCGCAAAAGATCTTAGAGGAAAAGAATTACGAGAAAAAATAGCAGAATTATTAGATTAAACACTTTTGTCTAAACGTCCTTAAGGGGCTGTCTCAAATGAGATAGCCTCTTTTTTGTGCTTTTAAGTAAAAAACACCATTATAATTATTTGAATTTCAATTTAATATACTTAAATTAGTATAAGCAATTCAAGTAAATATGGCAAAGCAAGCACCACGTTATAGACTTTACGATCAGAATCAAATGAGTTTGATTCCTCATTCTTTGGAAGATTTCATTCCTGCCTTGCATCCAGTACGCATTGTAAATAAGGTTATCGATGAATTGGACTTAA
>NZ_JBTXLS010000068.1:0-10174 GCF_054871665.1 Myroides sp. LJL115
CTATACTTCTATACATGACATCTACTTAAAAGTATCGTAAAGTTAAGAACCGCCTTGGTACGGATCCGTATGCCAGGTGGTGTGAGAGGTCGGCTGAAGAAATAATCTTCAGCCTCCTACTCGATTTGGATTATTTCTTTATTTCCTTTACAAATAATAAACAAGTATTTGTTGGGCGTTGCAGTACGTGATTGGCTACACTACCTAAAAATATTTCTTTTATACTTGAGTATCCTTTTACCCCTAAGATTAAAAGATCGGCGTGTTTATCGCTAGCGTATTGCATAAGTGCTGCTGGAATATTTTGATCTTTAGCTCCAACTACGTCTATTTTGGTGTACGTGGAGTAGGTCTTATTCCATTTTTGTTGTTTTTCTAAAATATCCTGTTTACTAGCCTTCTCGAATTGATTATCTGTAATCATGGCATAGAACCCCCAAGAGAATTTCGAAATATGAACAGCCGTATGCTCAATTAAAAGATTCTTATCATTGTTTTTAAAGCGATCTGCCCAGTTCATAATAATAGGTGTATACTTGGAGAAGTCGATAGCATCTATTACTGTTGATATTGTTTTATTAAAGGTTTCAGGAACAAGTAAAGTTGCTAAAGGCAAAATACGTATTAGTTTTTGTGCTAAAGCTCCATTACCATTTAAGTGCTGTTTGTTACCAAGTATTAGCATATCATATAACTTTTTTTTGCTAAGTTCTATAAATGCTAATTCAGAGTAGGTATGCAAGCCAATTTCTACACTAAAAGTATAATCAATTTTGGTTTGAGCTACTTGTTGCTCTATATTTTGTTGAATTCTTTCCTTAATCAGTGAGATACTTTCTTGGGTAAGAAAGTCTTTGGAAAGTTCCGTGATTTTAATGTTATGTACAAAGGTGATGTGTTGGATGTTAAGTACTGAATCAAGTACTTCTAAGTACTCAATTAAGTACTTATCCATAAAAGATAGGTCTAAACCTACTAGTATATCTAATGCTTTATTCTTATTCATTTTCTGTAGTTTTAGGTTGATTTAATAAATCGGAGATTACCTGTTGATAGGATTTCTCTTCTATTGACATTTGTTGTTTTTGCTTTTTCTTTAATTCTTCCTGTAAACCTTTATAAAGGCTGAAACACAGAATTATTAATATAACAGCAAAGGGTAGTCCAGTGATTATTACGGCAGTTTGTAAGGCATCTAAACCTCCACCCCATAATAAAACAATGGCAATTAATCCTTGAGCAAAAGACCAGAAAACACGCTGCCATACAGGTGATTTTCCTTCACTATTAGAGGTAATATTATCTATTACTAAGGAACCTGAATCGGAAGAGGTAATGAAGAATGAAAATACTAATATAATAGCAACTATAGATAAGAACTCAGAATAAGGAAAATGCTCCAAAAAGGAGAAGAGGGCAGTGGATATATCTGTAGTAACAGCCGTTACAATAGTAGTATCTCCATTTAGAATCATTTCTAAGGCACTAGAGCCAAAGATATTCATCCAAAGCAGGGTAATTAGCCCTGGCACGATTAAAACTCCTAAGATAAACTCTTTTATGGTTCTACCTTTTGATATACGTGCAATAAAGCTACCAACAAAAGGAGACCAAGCAATCCACCATGCCCAATAAAATATTGTCCATGCGTTTTGCCAACCACTAGAACCATAGGTATCATTCCATGTACTTATGTCTATAAAGTTAGCCAAATAAGAACCAGTGTTTTGTACGTAGCCTTTTAATATAAATAAAGTAGGGCCTAATATAAAAATAGTTAGCATAAAGGCACTTGCTAAATACATATTGGCATTACTTAGTAATTTAACTCCTTTGTCTAATCCAGAGAATACCGATATACTTGCTACACCAATAACAAGTAGAATGATACCTGCTTGTACTATAGGTGAGATTTCCCATCCATAAAGATAGGTTAATCCTGCACTAACTTGGGTTACTCCAAGACCTAGTGAAGTGGATAAACCAAAGACAGTTGCTAAAGTAGATAAAATATCAATGGTATGTCCCCACCAACCATGAATTCTTTCTCCCCAAAATGGATAAAATAGGGAACGGAAAGTCATTGGTAGTTTTCTGTTAAAAGAGAAAAAAGCCAATGCTAAACCTACCATGGCATAGATTGCCCAAGCATGTAATCCCCAGTGTAAAGAGGTGAATTCCATTGCTTGAATAGCCGAATCTATATCGGAAGAAGTGGGTCTTGGTGGATTTATGTAATGTGAAACAGGCTCTGCTATACTATAGAACATAATTCCAATTCCCATACCTGTGCTAAATAACATTGCAAACCAGGATGTCTTGGTGAATTCTGGTTCTGCATTATCTCCACCTAAACGGATGCTACCGAATTTACTAAAGGCGAAATAGAGTGCAAAAATCAGAATGATATTAACGGTAATAATAAAGAACCAACTAAAGTTAGTGGTAACTAGGTATTGTGCTTGAGCAAACCATGGACCTATTTTTGTTGGAAATAGTAGACAGGCACTAATAAGGCTAATAATTAATAAAATCGAAGTGAAAAATACAGGTGGATTAATTACTAGCTGTTTGTTTTGAATTAATTTTTTATACATGTTCTAGATTATTTTAAAATGAATCCAGTACTAAAAAATTATTAAGGATAAAAATAGCAAAAGCTAATTAGGGTAGGGCTTTGAAAAATACTTTTATATGATCTTCATAGGGATGCATGAATCCTCAATAAACGTACTGTGAAAAAAGAAGCGGTGCTTCTATAAAGAGCACCGCTTATAAGATATATGATTATCCTAAGAAAGGATATTTGTAGTCTGTTGCAGGTACAAAAGTTTCTTTAATTGTACGTGGAGATACCCAACGTAATAAGTTAAGAACTGAACCAGCTTTATCATTTGTTCCTGAAGCTCTAGCTCCTCCAAATGGTTGTTGACCTACTACTGCTCCTGTTGGTTTATCGTTGATGTAGAAGTTACCAGCACAGTTTTGTAATGCTTCTGTAGCTTCGATAATTGCATAACGACATGTAGCTAATATAGCTCCAGTTAAAGCATAGATTGAAGTTTGATCTACTAATTTTAAAGTTTCGCTCCATTTTGCATCTTCGTAAACATAAACTGTTAGAACAGGTCCGAACAATTCGTTTTCCATTGTTGCATAGTGAGGGTTTGAAGTTTGGATAACAGTTGGCTCAATGAAGTAACCTACTGATTTATCATACTTACCACCTAAAATTACTTCAGCATCTGTATCAGCATTGGCTTGGTCAATAGCTTTAGCTAATTTATCAAATGAAGATTCTGAGATAACAGAAGATACAAAGTTAGCTGGGTCCTCAGGAGTTCCCATTTTGATTGTAGCTAAGTCTTCTGTCATGTATTTTTTAACATCTTCCCATAATGAAGCAGGGATGTAAGCTCTTGAAGCAGCAGAACATTTTTGTCCTTGGTATTCGAAAGCTCCTCTAGTTAAAGCAACAGCAACTTCTTTTGCACAAGCTGAAGGGTGAGCAACTACGAAGTCTTTTCCTCCAGTTTCCCCAACAATTCTTGGGTATGTTTTGTAGTTATTTATGTTTTGACCAATTTTATTCCACATAGAGTTAAATACTCCTGTTGATCCTGTAAAGTGGATACCTGCGAAATCTGGGCTAGCCAATAATGTATCAGTAATCATAGCAGAGTTTCCGTAAACTACGTTGATAACTCCTGCAGGTAATCCTGCTTTTTGTAATACTTCAACAATTACTCTTGCAGAGTAAATTTGAGTTGCTGAAGGTTTCCAAACTACTACGTTACCCATCATTGCAGCTGATGTAGGTAAGTTACCTGCAATAGCTGTAAAGTTAAATGGAGTAATTGCATAGATGAATCCTTCTAAAGGTCTGTGCTCTAATCTGTTCCACATTCCTTCTGATGAAGCTGGTTGCTCTGCATAGATTTGTGCCATAAATTCAGCATTAAATCTTAAGAAGTCAATAAACTCACATGCTGAATCTATTTCAGCTTGGTGTAAAGTTTTTGCTTGAGCAATCATTGTAGCAGCGTTGATTTTAGCACGGTAAGGACCAGCTAATAAATCAGCAGCTTTTAAGAAAATAGAAGCTCTGTGTTCCCATGGCATAGCAGCCCATTTAGTCTTAGCTTCTAAAGCAGTTGAAACAGCTTTTTCAATTAAGGCTTGGTCAGCTTGATGGTAAACTCCTAATTTATGTTTGTGATCAAATGGAGGGAATAAATCTTTCGTATCTCCTGTACGAATTTCTTCTCCACCGATATATAGTGGAATATCAACTTGTTGGTTGTATTGTTCTTTGAAAGAATTCAAAGTCAATTCTCTTTCTTTTGTTCCTGGTGCATAAGACTTAACTGGCTCGTTAATTGCTGTTGGAACTTTGTAGAATCCGTTTGACATATTTTTTCTTTTTAAATTTTGTTGTAAAATGAATTTGTACAAAGATAATAAAAAATTCGCAAAGAATTTTAAATATCTCTACTTTAATGGGACTTATTTAGCCTAATTCATCGCATACGAGGCGATTAATTTGAAATTAGGTATTTGAACTTTAAAAAACTTATTATCTACTAAATTAACTACTTTATAGTAACCTTCCATCGAGCCAATACTAGATTGTAAGATGCAACTACTACTATAAGAATGACTATCTAAAGGCAAAATGATGGGTTGCTCCCCGACAATGCCAGAACCTTGAACTATTTTAGTTTCATTTAAACTATCATATATCTGCCAAAACCTAGAATCTACTTTAATAGGTACTTGGGAATTATTAGTAATAGTTATGGTGTATTTAAAGGCATAATACAGCGTATTGCCTTGATAAAAACTACCTTTGAAATGCGGAGTCACACCTACTTCAATGTCTTTATTTGTCTGTATGTTCATAGTGAAAGGGAAGTTAGATACTCAAAGTTAATCAATTATTTTACAGTATTTGCCTAATTAACACTCTATAACAGGCGTTATTATAGTTATTTAACGTTTAATAGGTGATGTCTTTGGCATTGGCATACCCTATTCCTATTGCTCTATCGTATAAGTCTGTTGTTTTTCTATAATAAACGATCACTTGATAGGCATTAGTAGTTTGGGCATAATTACCATCAGGGTTATTTTGAGGTGAAACCTTATTGTCAATTACAGCCGTATAGCTATAATTGGTAAAACCCTGTTTAATCAATATTGCTTTTTCATAGATTTTTTTATCAGGGTTGTAATCCATTTTACTTTCTTGGTTTAAAGCATAATCATTAAACATCCCACTAATGTAATATTGGGTATTCTCTGGCATATCATCACTAGGTTGATAAGAGAAATACACCCAGGAGTATTCCGCTTCTATACTAGGGTCTCTACCATTGATATTTCTTGGAACAAATTGTCCATTAATATCTGGGAAATAAGTGTATCCTTTATTTTTTCTACTTTGGTTTAAATATAGATACGTATTGTAAATGCCATTATCTGAATTGGTTTGCGCAATGTAACTATTGGTTAGTCGTATATCGCTATTATCAAAGTTAAGGTATTGATTTAGTCCCCAATATTGGGTTGGGTTTTCGTATTTATATAATAAGTCATTACCAATTGTATATTGGGGTTTTATATGACCTATAAAACTGTCCCATCTGCCATTTTGAAAAATAGCCACTTTTATATTAGTAGTAGGGTTTTGGTATAAGTTATCTCCTAAGGCTACGGTAAATTCTAGATTTTGCTTTGTTTCATAGGTATCTAAATCTCTAGTTCGCTTTACATTTAATCCTACTTGAACATTTTGCTCATAAAGAATAAATTTTCTTCTAATGATTACCTGATCATCTTGATCATATACCTCTAAGACATAATTACCACTTTTAGTTACCCTATATACTGGATTAGGTAAAGTTAATTTATAATGGGTGTAATTTTGTAGAGTATTATAGGAATTATCTTCCTGCATAATACGCTGATTGCTCATGCCTGAAATATATTCGATTGGACGAAGTTCCGATGGTGTCCAATCGTAATTATAGGCAATGACTCTATAGTAGTAATTACTATCTTGACCATATAGATCATCAAATTCTAATGTGAAAGGATCTCCTAGGGCAAAAAAGGGATTACACGATTGACCTTGACACATAAAGCTGGCTGATTTTATGTAAGGAGCAGTGGTGTTTTGTGGAACTTGAGCCCAAGAAAAGGCAGACCATAAAACGACTATAAATAAAAAATATTTTTTCATTGAAGCTAGAATATTTATACAGTAGGATCTACTTAATGAAAGTTAAAGATACTTATAAATATGGGCTTATAGAAATAAATGTTTTTAAAAGGGAGTGTTTTGTTTTTTAGCACAAAAGTAATGGTCACTCTAATTATTAACCTAATTGTTATAATTTACAATAGATAAGAGATGTCTATTTATAGACAATTGGCAAGATTTCTCCTTTGGCCAAACAGTAAGTCTGTATTTCTTTGTCGCTAAGGGTAGTAGTGTAATCTACCGGATCTACTTTAAAGCCAATTTGAGTTAGTTTATCAAAGTAGTCCCTTCCATATATTCTTACATGGTCATACTGCCCGAAAATCAAAGTTCTTTCTTTAGGGTCAGTAATAGAATCATCAACAAAAGTAGTTGGTCTGTCTAAGTCTTGAGGAACTTGAAAAATACCCATTGCTCCGGGTTTCATAATACGGTATAATTCCTGCATTGCTTTTGTATCATCTGGTATATGTTCTAAGACATGATTACATAAAATCATATCAAAACTATTGTCTTCGAAAGGAAGATTACATATATCTGCTTTTACATCTGCAAGGGGAGACTCCAAATCCGTTGTGATATAGTTAAGGTTGGGCTGTTTTTTAAACCTTTTG
The DNA here is from genome assembly GCF_054871665.1 of Myroides sp. LJL115. Lineage (NCBI taxonomy): Bacteria > Pseudomonadati > Bacteroidota > Flavobacteriia > Flavobacteriales > Flavobacteriaceae > Myroides > Myroides sp. LJL115. The sequence continues at coordinate 6,880 of NZ_JBTXLS010000068.1, forward strand.
TAAAAGGCTTGTTCAGGAGCAAAATGTAAAACACTTCTTTTTTTAGTAAAGAAATCGGTTTCATTAACCAAATACAACCATAAAAGGCGGTGTCTCTCTAAGGATAGTGTACTAGGAGATAAGACATTTGCCCTAGTGGTAGCATAACCATAGGGTAAAAAAGTCTTAAAGCTTTTCTGGTCAATAGGATCCGTGTATTTGTCTCCTTTTAAATACCATGCTAATACAGGTCTAACAAGGTAACTCAACCGAATTAAAATCGGTCGAGGTACAATGTTTAATATCCATTTGAACGTTTTCTTCATTGAAAAAAAGTAAGAAGTCTTTACTAAGTAGTTTATAAAACTAAAGGTTTAGCTCTAAATTCTTTCTCTTCATCACTTTGAATTCCCAAAGCATCATAAATATATTGGAAAGTAGAAAGCAATTCTGGTTTACCATTAATTAAGGCAACATTATGTTCAAAGTGAGCAGATGGTTTTCCATCTCTAGTTACAATAGTCCAACCGTCGCTAAGTTGCTTAATATTTCTAGTTCCTAAATTGATCATTGGCTCAATTGCAACAACTAAACCTTCCACAAATTTCTTTCCTTTCCCTCTTTTACCATAGTTTGGCATTTCAGGACCTTCATGCATTTTTCTTCCTAGACCGTGACCTACTAGCTCACGAACTACTGTATAGCCTTGTGCCTCACAGTAACGTTGGATTGCACTTCCTACATCTTCCACGCGATTTCCAATAACGAATTCGCGAATTCCTACGTATAAAGATTCTTTTGTTACTTGTAATAATTTCTTAGTTTCTGGCTTTACTTCGCCTACTTCAAAAGTATAGGCGTGATCTCCATAGAACTCATTCATTAAAGCTCCACAATCTACAGAAACAATATCTCCTTCTTGTATAGGTGTATTGGTTGGAAGTCCGTGAACAATTTGTTCATTCACACTTGTTAATAAAGTAGAAGGACAACCATATAAGCCTTTAAAACCTGGTACAGCACCATGGTCTCTGATGAACTCTTCAGCTTTTTTATCTAAATCTAAAGTTGTTACTCCAGGCTTTAGTTCTGTAGCAATCATTCCTAAAGTTTTGGAAACCAGCAAAGCACTTTGTCTGATTAACTCAATTTCTTCTAGAGTTTTTGGAATTATCATACTTTTTATTTTTAAGTGCTACAAAATTACACTATTACCAGCAATGAAAAAAATGTAACAGTATAGTTTTTTGGTTGCCTTGAAAGAGTTAAAAGCGTATTTTTACACTTTTGATAAAAAAAGTGTGTTTTTTCATTAATAAAAAACATTATTTAATCCAAAAGTACATATTTATTAGTTAAAAGATGGTATACTTAAACGCCCAACAAGCTGCTAGTCAGATAAAATCAGGAGATAGAATTTATCTACATGGTATAGCTTGTACTCCAAATCATTTAATTGACGCTATTGTCGATCGCGCCGAAGAATTAACAGATGTTGAGTTTTGTCACATCCACACCCTTGGACCTGCAACTTATGCTGATTTAAAATATAAAGATAGTTTTAGAGTAAATTCTTTTTTCACAGGAGGAAATGTTCGTCATACTATTAAACAAGGTAATGGTTCATATACTCCCGTGTTTTTGAGCGAGGTACCTACTTTATTTGATAATGAAATTTTAGATTTAGATGTCGTTTTAATTCAGGTTTCATCCGTAGATGAACATGGTTTTGTTTCTTTAGGTAGTACAGTAGAGGGAACTTTAGCTGCTATTAGAAATGCCAAATTAGTTATTGCTCAAATCAATAGCTTTATGCCTCGTACTTTTGGAGATGCAAGCATTCACATTTCACAAATTGATACGGCGGTGTGTTTTGATACTCCAATTATTGAAGATTATGGCTCTGGTATTGCTAGTGAGCAAGATGAGAAAATTGGAAATTATATCGCTCAAATGATTGAGGATGGAAGTACTTTACAAATGGGAATAGGAAGCATTCCGGAAATTGTATTACAAAAATTAAGGAATCATAAAGACTTAGGTTTACATACAGAAATGTTTTCCGATGGAGTTATTGATTTAATAGAAGCAGGCGCTTTAACTGGGGCCAATAAAAATATAGATAAGTACAAGGCTGTTGGAACTTTTGCTGTAGGATCTAAACGCTTATATGATTTTATAGACAATAATCCATTGTTTTTGTTTAGAGAATGTTCTTATACGAATGATGTTTCTATTATTAGACAAAATCCAAAAGTAATTGCAATTAATTCGGCAGTTGAAATAGATGTTACCGGTCAAATTTGTGCAGACTCTATTGGATCAAAAATTTACTCTGGGGTTGGAGGTCAAGTGGACTTTGTTAGAGGAGCTAGCCTAAGTAAAGGTGGTAAGGCTATTATTGCCCTTAGTTCAACTACTAAGAAGGGGGAAAATAAGATTGTTCCTTTTTTAAAGCAAGGTGCCGGAGTAGTTACAACACGTGCACATGCACAATACGTTGTGACTGAATATGGTGTAGCGGATCTAAGAGGAAAAACAATTCGTCAAAGAGTAGAGGCTCTAGCTTCGATTGCTCATCCTAATTTTAGGGAGGAAATTCTGAAGACTTATTTTGATAGTATTCAATAGACAAAAAAAAGGATCTATCTCATAAAGGTTACTTCGATGTCATTCAGAAGTAATTTATTAGGTATAGTTTATATTTCAGAATAAATTATACTAAGTAAAAATACGATATTTATTAAACAAAAAAGAGGCTGTCTTCAATTGTGAGTAGACAGCCTTTTTTTAGTGTGCCCAGCATGGGTAGTAACTCTAGGGTGTAAGTCCCGAACACGCCTTTACAACGGGAAGTGTTAGCCAAATGCAAGGGTGTCCATCGCAAGGTGGAATCTGAAGGAAGCGCTAGGCAAACCCTTGACCTGACGAACAGAAACTATATCAGGCTCAATAATATCGGATAAGGTTGCTAAACAAACTGAAGTCCAAAGTTGTACGGAGATATTTAGGGTAAATATAGCAGGTATATGAGGGGAAAGTTACTGTTCTTACCTGGGGAGGTCTTACAGACATAGGAAAGTTTTTTTTTTACAGAACTATGGATAACAATTGCTGTAAGAAGTCAGCAGAAGTCATAGTAGGTATGGATACAAGCTTGGCAATACCAAGAAGTCTTACGAAATACTGAAGGACTGAACTTAATTTAAATGAGTAGTAAATGAATGTTACCTAATGAAGGAAGGAATGCAGAAAATATCAAAATATATTGATAACTACCTTGGAAAGGATAGGACGGAATCCGAAAGCTACCAAG
>NZ_JBTXLS010000069.1:0-9470 GCF_054871665.1 Myroides sp. LJL115
ACAGGTAAATGTAAAGAATTATAACTAATTTTTGTAATATTTTTATTTCTATCTACTGTTAGATTACCAAATACATCATAGGTATAATCTGCGGAAGTTGTGGTATTCCCTTTTTTAAATCCTTCTAAGTTGCCACTAGCATCAACTACTTTAGAGAGTTTATTACTTCCTGCTTCATAGCTATAGGTTAAGTTATCTATCTGAGTGACTTTATTAGCTACGGAGGCTCCATTGCGAGTTAGTTTTAAAATATTGCCATTCTTATCGTAAGTAAGCTTTTCCCCATAAGGAGTATCATTACTGCTTATAGTTAAATCTGGGTCTTTAAAAGCTGCAAGGGTAAGGCGATTTAAGCGGTCATACACATAACTATAGCCTCTTTTCTTATTATCTAAAGAACTCCTATAAAGCTGTTCGGTAATATTTCCGTTGTATAAGCCAGTAGTACCTGTTATGCCCTGTTCTATTTTATTATAGTTTAACTTTAAAGCAAACAAAGAGCGCTTACCATTAGTGGTAATATCTAAATTGTTAACATCATTTACCTGTGTTAACCATCCTCTTATATTATACTTATAATTGATTTCTTGTAAAAAAGTATTTGCTGTAGTGGTGCTTCCGCTACGCTTACCTCCTACTCTTTTAGCTTGTAGAGCTCCTAGCTCATCATAAATATTTTCTGCTATAACCACTTCCGCTAAAGTCCCTACTTTATGGGTTTGATATAGTAGTCGGTTTTGATGATCATAGACGAAGTTTTCCAAAATAGATATATCTGCAGATGTAGCTAATCTTTTATGTGTAGTGCGAACTAGTTCTACATTACCAGCAAAACCATACTTTGTATCTATTTGAGTACGACCACCAAGATAATTCTTAGAATAGTTACGCAAAACTTGCCCTTTATAATCGTAAAGGAAATAAGTCAATTCACCATTTTTTTCACTAGCAGTGGTCAATACCCTTTTCCAACTACCTGCTAAAAGCCCTTTGACATTTTGTTGTACAGTTTGCCCTTCTATAATAGGAGAGTTTTTTGCCACATCCTTTAATTCATGTTCATATTCATCATAGTAATTTACAGATAAAATAGTAAGTCCATCTTTAGGAAACGATAAGTTAGTATATGGCACAGATATATCATCAATGGTTATCGGAGTAGATTTTTTCTCATAACCTACCGCTGAATTATCCACATTAGTCTGCAGTGTTTTACGTCCTGCTTCATTAGCAGCTATTCCAGCATAAAAGCTAGTGTAAACAACTCTAGATAAACCGTCATACTTATTGATAACCCAACCTTGACTCCCATTGCCAAAGGGATGCAATACTGGTCCTTGTGCAATAATTCTATCTTTTTTATCATATACCATATACTCCCACGCTTTGCCAGGAAGCTTTTTTGCAGCCAAGCGGTTCTGGGCATCGTACTTATATTGATAACCTAAAAGATCTACGGCAGGTAAGGCTGTATTCCCGTTTAACAAAGGAGAAGTTACCATGGTTAAATTACCATACTGATCATAAATATAATAGGTATCTACTCCAGCGCCAGTTCCTGCAGCGTTCTCATATATTCTTTTTAGCACTACACGCTGATCTAGATCTGTAAACTCTTCTGAAATATTACCATCGGGATCACTTACGCGAACTACCTTTAAAGTATTTAAAGGATAATTACCTTTGCTTTCAATTTTAAAATCATATAAACCAGTAGTGCTATTTAAACTAGATTTGGCAATAAAGTACTTAACCTCTGTAGCGGTATTAAATCGATAGGTGTAATCCGTTGTATGACCTCCATTTACTTTCCAAGGCTCTCCTTCACTAGCTGTTTGTACAACTCTTTTTAAAGGAGAATTCTCATAAACAGTCTGTGAGTAAGGATTGTTTGTATTGTCATACTTTGCTGTCTTATAAAAAGTCAATGTCTGACTTTTGGCATTGGAGATAAAATCAGCACTCCCACTACTTGTTGCATAAGGTAAATACTCCTTGGTTTTTCCTATATTAAGATCATATTCACTATGTTTGACTATACTCTTACTCGTAGGGCTCGCACCAACTTGTACAGACTGAGTTTCCCTACCTAAACCATCAAAATAAACTACACTCACAGATTTTTTAGCTCCTGCGGGATTAGTTGTAACCCCTTGGAGATAAGTAGTGCTTTTGATATAATTAGAAGAAGTTTGTTGTGCAAATAAAGCACATGAAAAACTACCAGCTTATTTAGGGGTTAATATAGCAATGGTTGCTGGATTAATATTATAACTAGTGAGATTGGATAGGAGTATTTACGAAAATTATTTATCAATAAAATCAATATTAAAAAAACTAAAATATGAAGTCATTTAATGAAAATACAGGAATGCCAAAATTTATTTTAGCAATATTTATAGTACAATTTATTGTATTCTTATTATTCTCCTTAAACAATAAAGAGGATAAGTCTTTAATTTATTTTGCCACGGGTATTTTACTTATTGGTATTTTTCTAGCATTTACAAAGCTCGTTTTGAAAATCAATAAAAATTCTATTGTTTATAAATTCACACCTTTTACATCAAACAAAATATCTTGGGAGGACGTAAAAACAATCGAACTTGTTAAATTGTCTGCACTAAGTGATTTTTTAGGTTGGGGAATCCGTTATTCACGAAAATATGGTTGGGGTTACATTACTAATTCAGAATACGGTCTATTTATAGAGAAACACAACGGAAAAAAAGTGACAATATCAGTGAAAGATAAAGACAAATTGGAATTATTTCTAACACAAAACAAGTTAATAAATCCCTTGCATAACATTGTATAAGCGCAATGCGGGTTATAGTGCTAATTTTGAATTAATTGCACATTAACAAACATATTATTAAACTGAAAGTGCTGTGCTTCTAATCCCGCACTACGCTTATACTTGACCGTTAGGCGTCACTTTATAAAGAACTGCGATTGAGAGAAAATGATATAAATATAGAGTCCTATATTTTCATTAAAAAAATGTTGACTTTTCAAGAAAAACCATCTTTTGGGAAACGTTGGAATGGTTCTTCTGGACATTTACAAAGCGTTGACCTCACAGATAAATTTATTAATTCCCAATTATTAAAAGGCAATAAATTGCACATAATTGAAAATCAAATAATCAGAGAAAATAAACCTAGATTAGAAGGGCTATTTAAATTCCTGTACAAATCCGAGCAGAATAGAAATTATTTGCCGAATTTTGAGGCGTCCTAAAACGAATAGGTACACAAAACACTATTTATGAAAACCAATAAAACGTATAATGTTGCCCCATAATAAGTTGAGCGATTTATACAAAAAATCTCAATAGTGTTTTTATTTTAAAAATTTTAGAAGCCTTTAGCGCGCGCTACCCAAAAAAGACAAAACATTAACCTAATTCATAATAACAATCTTTCAAATAATATATGATTACTAAAAAAACATTTCTAACACTTCTTTTTTTATCCTTCACTTCCCTAAGTCTTAGGGCTCAAGATAGGCAAAACCTAGAGGTAAGAACCGCTGAAAATGAACTTGCACAAATTCCTGGACAGACCATGGGACAGAAACTGGAGAGCTTACTTTTTTGGTCGCAAGAACAAACAGAGCGACGTTTCCCTATTATGTATGCTATTTTTCCAAGTATTCCTATTGCTACTGAAGAGGTTACTACGCCTTTAAAAACTGGTAAGAACATAACTCCAAAGTGGCAAGACAACACTACCTTGGATACATATATGGAAGATAACAGTGTTCACGGTGTAATTGTTATAAAAGACCATCAAATTCGCCTAGAAAAATATGCCAAAGAAAGTAATCAAAAAACGCTTTGGACTTCTTTTTCTGTGGCTAAATCTGTTTCTTCCATGTTAGTAGGAGCCGCTTTACAAGACGGTACTATTGAGAGTTTAGAAGATCCTTTAAAGAAATATATCCATGAGTTTAATGGACATGACTACGGGGAAGTAACCGTAGGTCAATTATTAACCATGACTTCGGGTATTGATTGGAATGAAGATTATGAAGATCCAAACTCAGATGTCGCACAAATGTACAAAGCAGACTGCCAAGGTAATGAGTCGCATATTTTGACTTATATGAAGCCTTTGAAATTTGCGCATAAACCAGGAACACATTGGAACTATAGTACAGGAGAAACGGATTTAGTGGGAATTTTGGTACAAAAAGCTACAGGAGTAAGCTTATCGGAATATATTTCAGAGAAGATTTGGAAACCGTATGGTATGGAGTATTCCGCCTATTGGTTAGCAGATGAATGCAGTAATGATAATTTAGGTGGTAGCGGCCTCTCGGCGAGTTTAAGAGATTTTTCGCGCTTGGGAATGCTGATGCTTGATAAAGGTAAAGTGGAAGATAAACAAATACTTGCTCAAGAGTGGCTAAAAGATGCTACTTCTATACTTTATCCAACTAATGATAAGGGGGATGGCTATGGTTATTTATGGTGGGTGTCAGAAGATGGGAGCTATGGAGCTTTCGGAATTTTTGGCCAGATGATTTATATCAATCCACACAAAAACCTTGTTATCGCTCAAATGGCAGCTTGGCCAAAGGCGGGTTCTAAAGAACTTAGTGAGCAAAGACAAGCTTTTATCGATGCCGTACAGCGCGTAATAGATTAAAACACATAAAAGGGAGGTGTCTAATTTAAATTTGACATCTCCCTTTCTTACAATTACTATACTTGTTTGTTGATCATTAATAAGACTAAGATCAGTGCTTAATCTAATTTTGCTCCTGAAAATAAGTGCTGTATTAAAATTTCGCCATCAAAAGAAACTTTAAATGCAATGCCCCCCTTGACTTTCATAAGTAACAATAAATATCGATATTGTAAAAGAAAGAGAGGATATAAAGCCTTGATTAAAATCTTTCAAAAAGGATTATAATCAAGGCTTTTGGTCTTTTATTACATACCCTTTTAAAAACTGTATTGTTGCCTTAGCTGATCAGCTAAAGCTTGTATACCTTCTTTCCTTTTTAATGGTTGTAGCCATTCATTTGGAATACTCTGATAACCATACAATATACCTGCAAGTGCCCCAGTAATAGCACCATTAGTATCGGTATCTTTCCCTATACTCATAACTTGAAGAATAGCCTCTTTATAGCTTTTTGTTGTTAGCATTGTATGTAAGGCAATCTCTAAGCTTCCCACTACAAACCCTCTATTGTTAAATACACTTGGATCCGTTTGTTTAAAGTCCTTAGAGAAGATGCGTTTAAAATACTCATTCTCCCTATAGGTTGCACTTAAATCTGTAATAAGATTTTCATAAGCAAGCTGGGCATCTTTAGTCATTGCAAGATACTTAGCATACATAAGGTAAATATAGCAGCAATCCACCGCTATCTTATGAGCGTGAGTTAAACTACTAAACTGGCTAATGTACTTATAGGGATCCGTTATACTAGTATCATATAACAGTGGTAGAACAAGAGGTGAAATACGCATTAAAGAGCCATTTCCATTGTCGTTCTCATTTCTCATTCCACAGTTTTGCCAATTACTTCCATAGGCGAAGTTTTCAATTGCAAACAAAGTGGTTCTACCAATATCAAAAGTATCTCCATCAGCGGTCCAATACCCTTCTTTCATCCAATCTTTAAAACGCTCTAAAAGATCATCTAAATTAGATTCTCCATTAGCTAGGTATTCTGCTGTACATAAGGTAAGAGAGGAATCATCACTAAAGGTTCCTACAGGTTTATGCCAAGAGCCAAAACCTATTAACCGATTGGGCTCATTTTGATAATTACTCGCAACAGATTCTATATCTATTTCATTTGGGAACTTAAATTCAATTGGAAGACCTAATGCGTCAGCTACAGCTACGCCAAAAAGGATATCTTGGGCTAGATTGGACATTTACACAACTATTTTAAAAATTAGTGCATAAAACTAAAACAAGAAAATCGCAACCCAAAGTTGAAAGAAAGACTTTCTTTCTTTTTTTGTGTTTTTGTGCAATTCACAACAAAATCATGACTTTTGATTACTCTTTGAAATAGAAAAGGAAAAATATTCACCGGCTAGAAAGTATTTACATCCGTAGAGTTGATAAGTATGGACGAGAATTGTCCCCTGTAACAAGAGATCTAAATTCAGAGCTTAATATTGAACATATTTACGCTACTAACCTTTCCTTTTAAAACACATTTATAAAAGAGGACGTAGATAATCAACCTAAATTTTTCAAAGCCAAGTTTAGTATGACCTTTATAAGTATATAAGTCGACCAAAATCGAAAGATTAAAATGGATTTTAATTAGCTTTCGTTTATATATAAATGTCGAATGTGATTTATTCTAGTTATCAGTAAAAGCTCCTACTCATAACAACGCAATAAAGGTTGTGTACTACAACGAAACGAACCGCCAAAACTTCGGGTGATTTCAAAATCTACATACTCTACCTTTACACCATAGGATTCTATTTGATCTCCTATGTGTTTAAATACAGGGTCAGTCACATAGACCTCCGGAGAAATAGGTAATCCATTAGTTGCTAAATTTCCTGCCTCTTTTAAAGTAACCTCAATTGCATCCCAATCTTTTAGTATACTAGGTATACCATCTAAAAATGCTTCTTTACAAATTAGCATTAAGTTTGGTTTCACTAAACCCAACGCACAATCTAAATGCAAAATATCTTTATGAAGTCGAACCTTTTCTAAGGTGTATCCAAAAGGACTCATTAATTTAGAAAGCCACTTAAAACCTCTATCATTGGAGGCTAATCCAGAGCTTCCCACAAGTATATGCTTACCTAATACCAGTATATCTCCTCCTTCTATAAATGGACCATTACCTAAAGTGAGATCATCTGGATGTGCTACCTCAGGAAAAGGGGCAGCAACATACATACAATCTGCTTTTTCTACGTTTTCCCATAATAAATCACGAAGCGCCCATATCTCGTGTCTTCGATGTAAAAAACGTATACTACCCTCAATTACACAATTCCCAATAACAAAGAAAGGGTCTCTAGTAAAGAAATTAGCATATCCATCTTTTGGGTTGAACTTCTTTTCTGCATCGGTTAACCTACGAGCTTCTATCACTTCTACCCCATAGCTTTGAAGAACCTTTTTAAAATTACTACGTTCTAATTCCCATTTAAGTTGACTATTAGGATGTGCCTCTTTGAAATCCTTTCCCTTATTGATAAATGAATCTTCTATACTTGATGCCTCTAAAAAACGAAGATCCTCTTGTCTTACCTCTAAAGGATATCCAAATTCACTAGCCGCGAGAACTACCTTTTTCAAAGGTGCAAACTCATTTTCTACAAATATTCTATCTGTTGACATCATAACATTAAAGATATACTTTTTGAGAATTACTACTAACTATCTTATTAGTACTATTATATATCTATAATAGAAAAGCTTAGACACGCTAATTTACAGGTTTTCTTTAGCCATTAATTCTTTAACAACGATACTATCTGCCGCTGCCCAGTCTAAACAAAGTAAATCCTCTCTATTTAACCATCTATAGCTTAGATGTTCATTTAAAGTAAACCCTAGCGTATCAACCTTACATATATAACAATGCATTAATAGATTAAAGTCACTATAGGGATACTCTACTGTAGTAAATAGAGAACAAGGCGTAATTTCCCAAGATAACTCTTCTTTAATCTCACGAATGAGTGCCTGGGTGTTTGTTTCACCTTCTTCTACCTTTCCACCTGGAAATTCAAATTTGAAACTAGCATACTCTTTATCACTGTATTTCCTCTGGGCACAAAAGATCTGATTATTATATAGGATAATAGCTGCTACTACTTCAATAGTTTTCATTTGTTTGTTTCTTTAAAAGGGAATTTAAGCTAAATACCTTTATAAATCACCTAAGCTTTTAACTAGTTTATTTGAAATATAAATTGATATTTCCTTTCTTCTTAGCTTTAATAGTACCATCCTCAACTAAATTGCGCAATAGACTAGATACACGACTACTTGTAATTTCCTTATCAATTAGATTCTCTTTCAATAAAATAGCAAGCACCTCTCCTGATTTTAGAGGGTCACTAAAATATCCCTTTTTAACTAAGTTGCGGATATGCCCAGTTATCTTCATCCCCTTCAACATTTCCTCAGTCAAAGGATTCTTTGGAACTAATGGAATATTTAAATCTGTTAAAGTAGCTAAAGGGTAGCCTACTGCCTTAGCGTATTCTACATAAAAATCTATGTTTGAAGCCTTTCCTTTCTCAACTGCTATAACTGTAGATTCCGCAAATCCACACATATAGGAAATATTAGATTTAGATAAACCTTTTTTTTCTCTTGTGATCCGTAAAACATCCCCTATTTTTTCTTTATATGACATGTGTTTATATTTACTTTAGATACAAATATTTTTTACACAGAATATTTGTATCTTAAATTATTATTTGTATCTTTGTGATAACAAAAGCGATATTTCAACCTTATTGAGGTTGTTAACGATGTTTTTCTCTTGTTTCGAAAGTCCTACACGCCGACAAGAAGAGCATTGGTATCGCTCCGTGCAATAAAGTTTCGTACTTTTGTATTGCATGTGAGCGGTATTCATGTAATTCTCTGTTGGCAAATCATTTATTTTAAATGAAGGTCGTAGGACACCCCGAAATAGAGTTATGAACCGCTCCTTGTTTTAAACAAGAGTTTAGACATATTAAAAACATCGTTCATATAATCTATGTGAGCGATTTTTTATTTTATAGGTATTTCATCAAAAGTACTTTTATGTAAAAAGGACCATTTTTGAAAATATCTAGTAATAAAAAAACTCCATAGTACGTATTACAAGGATTAATAGTCTATGATGTATTTCGTTTTATTGTAATACGGCTTTGCTCAAAACACAAGTGTTTTAAGTAAGACGGTTTTATTTTTTGATTCGCACTCTAAAAGTATAGCCTTTCTTGCATTTTTCCAAAAGGAAAATGCCAATACATAAGTAATTGAGAAAGTATGAAAATTTGGGTAGCTGAGGAATTTACTTAGCTACCTAGAGAAAAAACAAGAGTGTAAGCCAGACAGTATTTCGTTATAAGCCTGCACTTTAAAATATTTACCTAGTGTGTATTACTGCTTCTCTCCCCGATGAGCAAACTCTAGGAGAAGACGTAGTATCTTTTTAGAACACTACTGTCCTATTATATTCACTATGAAGAAAGTCTTTTTTGACGTCTACTTCTTTATAGTCTGTGATCATTAACCGTCCAAAATGAGGCTATTTGCAGTTTAACTGCTGTAGTAATTCAGCTATTGTTTCCTTACTTGAATGGAGTTTCCACCTCAGCATGGAATATATAGCTATACCTCAGCTTTGGTATTAATCACAACAAACGTCCACCGGATTTACTTCGGAAATTTCAATTATTATTTTACAACAAACTTATTTAATCAATTTAACCAACCATTACATCTATGATGAAAACA
>NZ_JBTXLS010000070.1:0-8939 GCF_054871665.1 Myroides sp. LJL115
AGTTTTGTCCTCCATACTACATTAAATAAGCAAGTACTAAGACGAGCAGGTTATCCATCTCTAAATGACATCTACTTAAAAGTATCGTAAAGTTAAGAACCGCCTTGGTACGGAACCGTATGCCGGGCGGTGTGAAAGGTCGGCTGAAGAAATAATCTTCAGCCTCCTATTCTATTTTCCGACTTTATTAGTAAGAAATGAATAGCGCAATACTTTGTAAATTAATTAGTTGCGTCTTTTAAAAGCGGTTTATACACTTTTGTTCTTTATTGTCTACCTTTATAAGAGTGGAGGTAAAGCCAAATTTACTTTGGTTTAGATCAAATACCACCAAATTGGTTAAGTAAAATAAGAAGTATTAAATCAATTATTAGCGTGTTAGTGAGATTTTGAGTACACAATAAGTACGCTTCAACAAGGATAATGCACATTTGAGTTATTCTTTTATTTACTTACTACTTTTAATCTTGTATTTTTGTTTTATTAAAAAAAGCAATCATTGTGGCAAATCAAAAAGAGGAATCTTTATTTATTAAGCACTATAGGATAATTGTAATTCCTATTGTGTTCCTTTTATATTTATTTTCACATTTTTTACTTAATCCTTACGATGTACATTGGTATGCATCAGTTAATGAACAAGAACTCTTAGAGACCCTTATTCTACTGCTGTTGTATTGTACTGTAATTACAGAGGTAAGTCTTTGGCTGAGTAGGGTTTTGAATAATTGGATTCCTTGGGATAGATGGGCTGGTTTACGTGCGATAGTACAGTTAATTTCATTAATAGTAATTATTTTTATTGTTTACTTTTTATTGAATTTGCTTTATTTAGTCTGTATGCCTTTGCCTGCTAACGCTACTTTTAGTTTAGATTTAAAAATTGACCTCTGGCAAAGTTTAATTATTAGTATCAATACCGGGATATTTATTTCTGCTGTTCATACAGGATATTTTTTAATTAAGAATTGGAGAACTTCTATGATGGATGCAGCCGAGTTGAGGATTAAAACTGAAAAACTTGAGAGAATCGCATCACAAGCCGAATTAGAGAGCTTAAAAATGCAATTAGATCCTCATTTTTTATTTAATAACTTTTCTACATTGTCGGAACTGGTTATTGAAGATCAAAATTTGGCGGCTAAATTTTTAGAGCATCTTTCCTTGGTATACCGCTATATGCTATCCAATGTGCGTAAAAATGTAGTTTCTTTAGAAGAAGAGCTGAGTTTTGTGGATTCCTATTTTTATCTTATTAAAGAAAGGATGGGCTCTAAAGTTATCTTAAAAGTAGATATATCTGATAAAGTAGCTGAGCAGTTTTACATAGCACCAATTGCTTTACAACTCTTAGTGGAAAATGCTGTTAAGCACAATAAGGCCTCAAAGGAAATCCCCTTGATAATTGAGATATTTATACAGGATAACGGAGTAGTGGTTCGCAATAACATAAGAGAGTTAGCAGCCATTTTACCTTCTCCAAAAGTTGGGCTACAAAACATTATTGACCGCTATAGACTTTTAAGTGAGATAAATGTTGTGATACAAAAGGATGCCGATTACTTTAGTGTATGGTTACCTTTGTTGGACAATGCAATTAAAAAAGATAAATCAACTCTAGAATAATATATCTATGGAAGTATTAATAATAGAAGATGAACAAAGAAATGCAAATAAGTTGACTCGTTTATTAAATGAGTTAAACCCACAGATTATTGTTCTACAAGTTTTAGAAAGTATTGATGAAAGTGTTACTTGGTTTAAAAACAATCCTTATCCTGATGTAGTTTTTATGGATATCCGTTTGGAGGATGGATTGTGTTTTGAAATTTTTCAACAAGTAGAGGTCTATTGTCCTGTTATTTTCACTACTTCCTATGATGAGTACGCCTTAAAGGCATTCAAAGTAAATAGCATTGATTATATTATGAAGCCCGTGAGAATAGAAGATTTACAAAGGGCTTTAAAAAAATTAGAAACTCTGCAAAACAATAGTGATCTTTCTGACCCAATTAAGGATATATTAGGGCATTTAACTAATCAAAAGCAAGTTTTTCGCTCTAGATTCTTATTGCCTTATAAGGATGGTTTTGTAACGGTTAAATCTTCAGAGATTGATTATATTTTCTCTGAACAGAAAATCACCCATTTGGTTAAAGCCGATGCAACGAGTTTTATCGTTACCCAAACTATGGAGGATTTAGAAGAGGAATTGGATCCCAAGATGTTTTTTAGAGCCAACCGCCAACATATTATTCATATTGATTCCATTGGTAGTATTCAAAATTACTTTAACGGCAAGCTTAAGATTATATTGAACAATGATCCAACTAGAGAAGTGATTATTTCTAGAGAGAAAGCCCCGTTGTTTAAAAATTGGCTAAACTCCTAAGCATGTAGTGTTTTGCTATTATAGATTAATTATTATTATCCCCTGTGGATATATCCCATAAAATGCCTTTTATTGCTAGAATAAATGGCATTTTACTTTTTGGTATATCCCCTAATATACAAGCATTTTACCAAAGTTTGCCAGGCTGGAATTCATGACAGTTACCCTATTTTACACTTCAGTAGCATTTTTTTACGTTTCAAATAAAAAAAGCTAAACCCATGTCTATTTTATACGAAGTTTGTCCTTGTAAAAAACAGATTATAATGAAGAAAATTTTTAGAACGACTAGATTTTTATTTTTAGCTGGTTTGCTATCAAGTTCAATCTTGATGGTAAGTTGTGCAGATAAACAGCAAGATCAAGTACAACAAGCTCCATCTTTAGAAGTTAAAGTTGATGTTGTTAAAAGTGAAGATGCAACGCTTTTAAATACTTATACAGCCTCTTTAACAGGTAAAGTGAATGTAGAAATTATGCCTAAAGTAACAGGGTATATAAAAAGCATTGATATTGAAGAGGGAAGTTATGTGAAAAAAGGCCAAGTTATCATGAGAATTGATGATAAGCCTTACTTAATTAAAGTAAATAATGCTCAAGCTGCATTAAAAGCTGCAGAATCTGTGGTAATTAATGCCCAGTTAGAAAAAGATAAGGTTACTTCTTTATTAGAGAATTCTTTTGTTTCTCCAATTCAATTACAAAGCGCTCAAGCAGATTTGCAAAGTGCTCAAGCTGGAGTTTTACAAGCAAAAGCAGCTCTTGCTTCTGCTCAATTAGATTTAAGCTATTGTTCTATTACCGCTCCAGTGGATGGTTTTCTTGGATTAATCTACCAACGTGTTGGTAATTTAGTTTCGCCAAGTGATATAGAGCCATTAACTACCCTATCAGATATTAATCAAATCTATGCATATTTTTCTTTATCAGAGGCTAACTATTTTGACCTAGTAAAGGAAAACAATGGAGCCGATAATATATTAACAATGCCTGTGGAATTAGAGTTAAGTAATGGTGACTTGTATCCTATTAAGGGAAAAGTAGATGTTATCAATGGGGAGTTCAATAAACAAACTAATGCCATTAGCGCTAGAGCAGTATTTGAAAATCCAGATAAATTACTACGTAATGGTGGAACAGGTATTGTACAATTAGTAAGTGTTCAAAAAGGTGTTACTCAAATACCTATTGCTGCAACAGTTGACCTACAAAATAAAATATTTGCCTATGTATTGACTTCGGAAAATACAGCAGAGCAAAGACAACTTAAAGTTAAAGGCAAAAACCTTCATACTTACTTTATTGAAAGCGGTGTAGAGCCAGGGGAAACTTTAATTATCACAGGTGTTGATAAGTTAAGAGACCAGATGCAAGTAAGTCCACTTAAAGAAAGTAAATAAAATAATTAAATCATTTAGGAGTTGTTTTTTCCTATATTATTTTAAACTATAAAACAGTAGAAATGCTAAAAAAGATCATACATAGACCTGTATTAGCCACGGTAATTTCTGTCATTTTAGTGATATTAGGATTAGTTGGTTTAACCCAATTACCTATTGCACAGTTCCCAGATATTGCCCCACCAAGTGTTGTTATTCAGGCATCTTACCCAGGAGGTAACTCCGAAACGGTTTTAAAATCCGTAGTAACCCCAATTGAAGAAGTAGTAAACGGTGTGGAAAACATGACCCATATCGAATCTACCGCTAGTAATGACGGTACTGCAATGATTACCGTATTTTTTGAATTGGGAACTGACCCAGATCAAGCCGCTGTAAACGTTCAAAACAGAGTTGCTCAAGTGCAGGGTATTCTTCCAGAGGAAGTAATTCAAGCAGGGGTTATTACCCAAAAGGAACAACGCGGGATGATCATGGTAGTGGATTTAATTAGTGATGACGAAGAGCTTTATGATGAGACTTTCGTACAAAACTATGCCCGAATTAACTTAGTACGTGCTTTAAAACGTATTAAAGGAGTTGGAAACGTACAAATATTTGGTGAGAAGGATTACGCTATGCGAGTTTGGTTAGATCCACACAAACTTGCCAATAGAGGATTAACCCCATCGGATATACAAGCTGCTATCCAAAATCAAAGTATGGAGGTTGCTGCAGGTAACTTAGGTCAAAATGCTGGAGGAAGTGTGCAATATACTTTAACCTATTCTGGAAAATACAATACGCCAGAGCAGTTTGAGAAAATCGTAGTTCAAGCCGATAAAGCTGGAAACGTTCTTTATTTGAAAGATGTAGCTAGAATTGAATTTGGATCTGTTTCTTATGACGAGGACAATAAAATTAATGGCAAGCAAGCTGTAACGATGGCTGTCTTCCAAACTAATGGTTCCAATGCCAATGAGATTCAGACGCAAGTTTATCAAGTTTTAGAGGAATTAACCCCAGATTTACCTGTAGGTTTACGTTATCATGTAACTTTTGCCAATAAAACACAATTAGATGAATCCATTAATCAGGTAATTTATACGTTATTAGAGGCCTTTATCTTAGTATTCATTATTGTATATGTGTTCTTACAAGATTTCCGCTCTACTTTGATTCCTGCAATTGCAGTACCAGTATCTCTAATTGGAACTTTTTTCTTCTTAGATTTAATTGGATTCTCCATTAATATGCTAACCTTATTTGCTTTGGTTTTAGCAATTGGTATTGTGGTGGATGACGCAATTGTTGTAGTGGAGGCCGTCCATAGTACTATGGAGCATGAAGGCTTAGATGCTAGTGAAGCAACGACAAAGGCTATGAGTGAAATCACCGGAGCTATTATTTCGATTTCTCTAGTAATGTCTGCGGTATTCTTACCAGTTGGATTTATGACAGGTCCTGTTGGAGTATTCTATCAGCAGTTCGCCTTTACTTTAGCTATTGCAATTTTAATTTCTGCAGTGAACGCCCTTACTTTATCTCCTGCATTATGTGCTTTGATGCTTAAGAATCATCATCATGATTTAGAAAATAATCCAGGAAAAAAACTTAATTTTTTAAAGCGTTTTTTCCGTTCTTTCAACGCAGGATTTACTGCCTTAACAAACCGCTATGGCAAAGGAGTGCAGTTCTTGATCAAAAGAAAAGTAATGAGCTTATGTATTATTATTGGTTCTGTAATCGGTATGATACTTTTGATGAATAGTACTCCAAAGGGATTCATTCCAAATGAAGACCAAGGTTTTGCCATGTTTGCTTTATCCCTTCCTCCAGGATCATCTATTGATAGAACAACCCAGGTATTAAGAGAAGGAGATCTTATTATTAGAAATAACCCAGCGGTTCGTTCTGTTACTACTATTTCTGGATTTAATATTTTAGGTAATGCTGCTTCTCCAGCTTATGCAATGGGATTTGTTAGCTTCAAAGATATGCATGAGAGAGGAGATGTAATGGATATTAATACTTTGATTGCTAACTTAAACGTTGAACTTTCTGCAATTAAAGAAGGAGACTTCTATATGTTCGCAAATCCAACAGTACCAGGATTTGGTGATTTTGATGGATTGGAGTTAGTAGTGCAGGATAGAAAAGGTGGAAGCATTACAGAATTTGCTGATGTAGTGAATCAATTCAACGTAGATTTAAGTTCTTCACAAGAAGTACAAGCTGCCTTTACCATGTTTAAAGCAGACTTCCCAATGTACAGAATTAACGTAGACCCAGTTAAGGCAAAAATGCACGGGGTAGAGGTTAGAGATATTATGAATGCTATCCAATTATTTTACGGTAGTGCTCAAGTAAACGACTTTAACCGTTTTGGAAAGCAATTTAAAGTATTTGTACAAGGAGATGCCCAGTTTAGAGCAGATGAAGCTTCTTTTGATAGTATATATGTATTAGCTGGTTCAGGAGAAATGATTCCAATTAGTTCTTTAGCAAAATTAGAAAAGACTTATGGTCCTCAAGCAATTAGTAGACATAACTTATTTAACTCTATTACTGTTAATGGTATTATCAATCCTGGAGTAAGTACAGGAGATGCTATGGCTAAAGTAGAGCAGATTGCAAAAGAAAAATTACCTGATGGATATGGTATTGAATGGTTAGGATTAAGTAAAGAAGAGCAAAAGAGTGGTGGACAAATGGTATTTATCTTCGGATTATCTATTTTGTTTGTATATTTTATTTTAGCTGCTCAATACGAGAGTTACATCTTGCCATTAGCTGTACTATTATCTCTACCAATAGGTATTATGGGAGTATTCGTAGCCATTGGAATGGTTGGAATTGCCAATAATATTTATGTACAAGTGGGGCTAATTATGCTCGTGGGGCTCTTAGCTAAGAACGCTATTTTAATTATTGAGTTCGCTGTACAACGTAGAGCACAAGGTCTGAGTATTGTGGATTCAGCTATTGAGGCTTCTAAACTGCGTTTACGCCCAATTATAATGACTTCATTCGCTTTTGTGGCTGGATTAATTCCACTTATGACTGTGGTGGGATCTTCTGCTCAAGGTAACCACTCTATTAGTATTGGTACGGCAGGTGGAATGTTATTTGGTGTGGTATTTGGAGTATTTATTATTCCTGTATTATATGTTTTCTTCCAGTATTTACAAGAAAAGATCTCTGGTTATAAACCTGGCCAGGCCCAAGAATAACAAAGCGTTTTTTGGATTGAAAATTTTAAATGGAAAAAATGAAAAAAATAGTTTATATACTAATTGCCTCTGGTTCTTTAACTGCATGTAAAGTAGGGAAAGATTACCAACAACCGGAGCAAAATATACCCCAAAGCTTTGTTGGCCAAAGTACACAAGATACCAAGGTAAACGAGCTTGCCAAGATTAATTGGCAAGAGTTCTTTAATAACCCAGAGTTAAATCACTTAATCGGTCTTGCTTTAGAGCAAAATCCTGATTTACTACTAGCGGTTAAGAATATGGAGCAAACCCAATTGATTTATAAACAATCTAGGTTGGCTGTATTGCCAGAACTTGGCCTAAATATTGACGCTTCAAGAAGTGAGGCATCAAAAAACTCTTCTAGTGGATCAAATCGTACAAGTAACGATTTCACAGCTAGTTTAGATTTTTCATGGGAAGTGGATATTTGGGGAAAAATTCGCCGTGAAAAAGAAGCTGCTTTAGCAGTTTATATGCAAAACGAGCAAGTTAAAAATGCAGTGCAAAATAGATTAATTTCTGAAGTTGCTACTACATATATTAATTTGTTAATGCTAGATGAACAATTAAATATTGCCAATGCAAGTATTGCCTTAAGAGAAAATACCTATTTGGTAACTCAAAAATTATTCGAAGTAGGTAATGCAAGTGTTTTAGCAGTACAGCAGTCTAAAGCTCAATGGATACAATCCAAAGAAGTATTAACCGATATCCAAACAGAGATAGAGTTACAAGAAAGTGCTTTAAATCTACTTTTGAATCATTATCCTGGTAAGATACAAAGAGAGTTTAGTCTTTATGAATTAGATTTAGCGAGTGATTTATCCCAGGGTGTTCCAGCTGATTTTATTCAACAAAGGCCAGATATCCAAGTGGCAGAATATAATTTAAAGGCTGCTAATGCTAAAGTAGGGGCTGCTCAAGGACAAATGTACCCGAATTTAATCCTTTCTGCTAAAGGAGGATTAAATGCTATTGAAGCCTCTTCATGGTTTAATACACCATCTTCTTTATTCGGGATGATAGGAGGAGGAATTATCCAACCTATTTTCCAACAAAAGAAGTTAAGAACAGCTTTTGAAGTTGCAAAAGTGGAAAGAGAAAAGGCTGGTATTGAATTTAAAACTGCTGTTATTGGTGGTTTTACTGAAGTACATAATACTCTAGTTAAGATTGATAAAATCAAGCAAAAGTCTACTTTAATGCAAGAGAGAGTTTCTTTATTAAGTGAATCTTTAAAGAATACTAAGTTTATGTTTGAAATGGATAAAGCAACGTATCTAGAAGTTATTAATGCCCAAGGTTTATCCTTGGATGCAGATTTGAATTTTGTAGGTTTGCATCGCGATTATTTAGTTAACCTTGTGGAGCTATATCGCGCCTTAGGAGGACACTAAGCTAAACCTAACTGTTTTTTCATAATGGAAAGCTAGTCATCAAAAGATGACTAGCTTTTTTTTGTTAGTGTGCCCAGCATGGGTAGTAACTCTAGGGTGTAAGTCCCGAACACGCCTTTACAACGGGAAGTGTTAGCCAAATGCAAGGGTGTCCATCGCAAGGTGGAATCTGAAGGAAGCGCTAGGCAAACCCTTGACCTGACGAACAGAAACTATATCAGGCTCAATAATATCGGATAAGGTTGCTAAACAAACTGAAGTCCAAAGTTGTACGGAGATATTTAGGGTAAATATAGCAGGTATATGAGGGGAAAGTTACTGTTCTTACCTGGGGAGGTCTTACAGACATAGGAAAGTTTTTTTTTACAGAACTATGGATAACAATTGCTGTAAGAAGTCAGCAGAAGTCATAGTAGGTATGGATACAAGCTTGGCAATACCAAGAAGTCTTACGAAATACTGAAGGACTGAACTTAATTTAAATGAGTAGTAAATGAATGTTACCTAATGAAGG
>NZ_JBTXLS010000071.1:0-8508 GCF_054871665.1 Myroides sp. LJL115
CTGCGGAATCCTTCAATGCTAAAATAAAACACTTCAGAACGATGTATAGAGGTGTTAGAGATAAAGCTTTTTTCTTATTTAGATTAACGCAACTTTTTGCGTAGTCCCCAACTTTTGCACTTGATCCACTTTTGAACAGAATGCGATACTCTTAAAAAAGAAAAAACCTATAACTCGTTGTGAATCATAGGTTTTGTGCTTTTTTGATGACTTTTAAAAAAGTTATCTTTTATAAATCAGCGGAGAAAGAGGGATTCGAACCCCCGGACCTGTTACAGTCAATAGTTTTCAAGACTACCGCAATCGACCACTCTGCCATTTCTCCAAGGTTATACCTTTGGTCTAACTGGGTGAAAATATAGTAATTCTGATGATTAAACAAAGCCTTTTTTACGGTTTTTTCTAATATTTTCACTCTTGGATATATAACTGCTTCGTATTGTGTGAGGTTGAGGTTTATAATTTTTGGTAATCGGAGATATTCTTTTATAAAATGTTTTGTACATTTCCTTTTTATATAAAAACCTCCATAAGTATGTTATTATCTCTTATAAAATTCCAAGAAGAAGACTTCGAATTATTTTACTCTTTAGTTAGCTGCCCTAAGGTAATGTTATATATAACTAAGCAGCCCTCGTCTTTGGAAAAGGCAAAAGAGAAATTTCAAAGTATGTTAGAGCAAAATAAGTCCCATAGTTATATAGGAAATTATAAAATACTAGATGGCTTCGGCAGGTTTATAGGACATGGGAAAATTGTTTTTTATAAGAATGACCCTTCTATGTTAGAAGTAGGGTATGTTTTGGCTCCTAGTTTTTGGGGCAAAGGGTATGCTACTGCAATTTGCCGAGCCCTTGTTCAAAAGGGATTAAAGCATTTACCAGATCTACCAATTATAGCTCTTATTGATCCACAGAATGCTGCCTCTAGAAAAGTTTTACAAAAATGCGACTTTGAAAGTTACCTGGTTGACAAATCGCAAGAATTTCCCACGGAATATTTACGTTATGTTCCTAATGAAAGTATAGAAGCTGCCCCCTTTAGAAAGTAATAAGTGATTTTTAAAAAAGTAGTAGATTTGTATGTCAAAAAGATAAGATATGAGTAGAAATACCCCGAAAAACAGAAAAGCTGTAAGTGAGAAAATAGCTAAAAAGAGGCAAAAAGAGCAGGAAGCTGCTGTTAAACGTAAGCAAATGTTAAAAGAAATTGTAAATAAGCAAAAAGATTTAAAATAAGTTAATGTGTTTTTATATAATATTTTTAAGTATTAATCTTTGAATAATTAGGATAATGTAACTTAAAAATGGGATGTAGTGATATTAATTTACTTAAGTAAGCTTAAGATTTGCTTAAGATTAATATTTTAGGTTTTGATATATTTGATATTCTAATATATTTGTATTAAAATGTTAAATATGTTAAAAAGTATTTCTAAAAGTAGATACAGTGTTCTACTTTTTTTTTCTGGTTTATTTATAATACTTTCTTTTTTATTTAGAATTGTATTTGCTTTATGGGTTAAAGGAGATTTTGATTGGACACTTGACGATTTACTTGGAACTTTTTTATTTGGACTACTCTACGACATTAGTGTGGTAAGCACGTTCTGTTTGTTTTTGAACTTTTATTTTTTAGTACTGCCAAATCGCTTTGTTAATAGTTGGCTAGATAGGATAGTAGTAAATTTTGTGTTTTTGCTTTTTCTAACAATCATATATTTTACTTTTTTTGCAGAAGTAACTTTTTGGGAGGAGTTTAAAAGTAGATTTAATTTTATCGCAGTTGATTACCTTATTTATACCTATGAAGTGGTTAAGAACATTCAAGAATCTTATCCTTTACCACTTTTAGTAGGAGGAATCCTAGTAATTACATTTGTAACTTTTTTCGCAGCTGTTAAAGGAAAATTTTTCCATTATACTTTTACTTATAAGGCATCAGGACTTCAAAAAGTTTCCGCTTTTTTATTTAATCTTTTACTAGTAGTTAGTTCTTTGTATTTATTAAACAATGATACTAGTTCCATTTCAGAGAATCGTTACAACAATGAGATATCTAAAGCAGGTATATTTTCTTTCTTTTCTGCCTTTAGAAATAATCACTTAAATTATAATGAACATTATAAGTCTTTGGAATTAGAAGAAGCCTTTGATATTGTTAAAAAGGAATTGCAAGATTCTAAAACTGTTTTTGATAAAAGTCATAAAAATCCTTTAAGGCGTACTATTTTAGCCCCGGATCCACAAAGTCCAGAGTTAAAACCAAATATTATTTTTGTTTTAATGGAGAGTGTAAGCTCTTCTTTTATGCAAGAAGAATTTGAGGGTAGACCCATTACTCCTACGCTCAATTATTTAGCGGATAATAGTATTTATTTCTCCAATATGTTTGCAAATGGAACTAGGACGGTAAGAGGTATGGAGGCTGTAACTTTATCGATTCCACCAACTCCTGGACACAGTATAGTTAAGCGAGTAGATAATCAAAACTTATATACTATCTCCAATGTGTTTAAAGACAAAGGTTATCACAATATGTTTTTCTATGGTGGAGATGGATATTTTGATAATATGAATGCATTTTTCGGTGGAAATGGCTTTGATATTTATGATAGAGGTAGAGGTAGTATCTTAAGTGATAAGATTCATACTAGTAGATTCAATATCGAGAATAATGAAGTTACCTTTGAGAACGCTTGGGGTATTTCCGATGAAGATATCTATAATAAAGTTATTCAAGTAGCAGATCAGCAGTATAAAGAAGACCAGCCCTTCTTTGCCTTTGTAATGACAACATCTAACCACAAACCGTATACTTACCAAGATGGTAAGATTGATATTGCATCAGGAAGTGGAAGACATGGAGCTGTGAAATATGCTGATTATGCCGTTGGTGAGTTTATAAAGGAGGTACAAACAAAACCTTGGTTTGACAATACTGTTTTTGTATTTATCTCCGACCACTGTGCAAGTAGTGCGGGAAGATCTGCCATTGATGTAGGTAACCACCATATTCCAGCATTTATTTATAATTCAAAAGCATTAGGTAATATAAATGTGGAAAAAGAGGTGAGTCAAATCGATATCTTCCCTACTTTATTCTCCTTATTAAATTGGGAGTATGTTTCTGGCTTTTACGGCAAGGATATATTTGACCCAGAGTATACCTCTCGTTCTTTTGTAGCAACTTATATTAAGTTAGGACTTAAAAAAGGAGACGATGTGATTATCTTATCGAATCAAAAATTAAGCGACCAATACAAATGGGATAAGGATAACTTGGAACCAGAACCAGTGCTTTCTGATTTTGAAAAATCGGTAATAGCAAATTACCAGACTGCGGATTACTTATTTACTAATAGACTTTTAAATGAATAATACAATTGTTTTTATTGTTAACCCTATAGCCGGAAAAGGCTTAGGTAAAGTAATCTCTCAAGAAATTGAAGAGTATTTTTTGGGTAAAGATGTAAGTATTACTGTTCATTTTACCCAAAAAGCTAACCATGCAACATTATTGGCTAAGGATTTTGTAAAACAAAACCCATTAGCTATTGTAGCCTGTGGAGGAGATGGAACTATAAATGAAGTAGCGCAAGCCTTAGTGGGTACATCTATAGCCTTGGGGGTAATTCCTATAGGATCGGGTAATGGACTTGCCAGTAATTTGAGAATTCCCTCTAGAGTTCATAGGGCCTTAGATATAGTCTGCAATCAACACTCCACCTTTATTGATGTGGGGAAATTAAACGATAGTTATTTTTTCTCGAATATTGGTATGGGAATAGATGCCGATGTAATTCATCGTTATGCTCAAGGAGGAACTAGAAACTTTTATGGTTATTTAAAAGCTAGTTTAAAATCCGTTTATAGTTACTCTGCCAAAAGCTTTAAAGTTCAAATCGACCAAAACTCGGAGTTTAAAGATTCTTTTTACTTTTTGTTCTGCTCTAATTCTAATCAAGCGGGATATGGAATTAGTTTCAGTCCACAGGCTCAATTAAACGACGGGAAATTAGATTTTTTAGCCATAAAAAAACTTAATTTATTAGAGCAACTCTACTTTTCATTTTGTGTGTTAACCCATCGTATCAATCGAATGAAAAAGGCAAGAGTATTACAAGCTAAAGAGATTGAGTTTCTAGCTGATTCACCAGGTATCACTTTGCAAATTGATGGGGAGGATGCTAAGATAGAAACAAAAGGAATAAAGGTAAAGGTGTTAGAAAAATCCTTGAAGGTTTTAGTACCTTAGCATTATGAAAAATCCCACAATCTTAATAGTAGAAGATGAAATAGGCATTGCTCAGTTTATCCAAGAAGGTTTACAAGAGAAGGGTTTTTTGGTTACTCATTGTTTAAACGGTGAGTCGGCCTATGAGGTTAGTCAAAAACAAAAATTCGATTTGATACTCTTAGATTGGATGCTACTTGGTATTAGTGGCCTAGATTTATGTAAATTAATTCGACAAGAGCAAAATATAAATGGAGATACTCCTATTATTTTCTTGACTGCAAAAGACACTATAGAAAATGTGGTTTTAGGATTAGAATCCGGGGCTAATGATTATATCAAAAAGCCTTTTAATTTTCAGGAACTAATAGCTCGTATTGGGGTTTATATACGGGATGTTTCACCTGTTAATGTATTGCAGATGGGTAATATAAGTGTTAACTTACAAAGTAATGAGGTTTTTTTATCCAAACAAAAGGTAGAGCTTACCCTTAGGGAGTACAATTTACTTTGTTATCTCTTTTCCAATAAAAATAAAGTATGTGATCGCAAATCTATTATAAGTGAAATATGGGATATACATCACGATTATGACACTTCTGTTATAGAGGTTTTTATCAATGCATTAAGAAGAAAATTACAACTTAGAAAAGACGACCCAAGACTTTTGACAGTTAGAGGGAAAGGTTATATATCCAAAGATGTTTAAATATTTGTCCTTAAAAAATAGAATTGCCCTCTTTATTACTTTGGGCTTTTCATTAATGTTATGCGTTATTTTCGCTGTAATTTATTATAGCGTTCAAAAAGGTGTAAATAAAAGTATTTTTGAAATCTTGGAAAATGAAATTTTGTCTCATCAAGATTATACCCTTCACCAAGATACCTTTGTTGATTATATTCACCCTAGGGAATGGGAGGAAGTCGAACATACCGATGTGGCTTTAAACCCTGTCTTTATTGCTATTTATAATAAAGACTTCGTATTAGAGGATCACTCTCCGAACTTAGTGCAAAACACCCTTGTATGGGATAAGCATCAAAAAGAGAATGTTCCTTACCTTATTGAATTAAATTCTATAGAACTTGTAGCTGCACAAGCCAAGCTCTATCATAGTGCCAAAGTGGTAGGCTATATAGTTGTTGCTATTAGTATTCAAAAGAATGCTTTTGCTTTAAATTATTTAAAAATTGTTCTAACTATCGCCTTTCCTTTAGCGATTTTACTTAGTTTCTTATTTGCTCGTGTAATAGCTAAGGCATGTACAAAACCGATTTCGACCATTAATTCTACTGCAAAACGCATTTCAAAAGACAATTTGTCACAGCGTATTCCACTGCCTATTTATAAAGATGAGCTTTATGATATGGCCCAGACTATTAATTCTTTACTAGACCGCTTACAAGCTCAGATAAATAGGGCTAGAGAATTTTCTGAAGATGCCTCTCATGAGCTGCGTACTCCTTTGTCTATCGTTAAAGGAAATTTGGAAATTCTTTTATTAAAGCAAAGGACTCCAACAGAATATATTCAAAAGATCAATTACACCTTAAATCAAGTACAGCGATTAGAGCGTTTGGTAGAGCAGTTTTTGTTATTGACAAGAGTGGAAAATAATTCAGCTACTTTGCGTTTATCTACTTTAGACTTAAAACAAGAAGTAGGCAATAGTCTATCTCGATATAGCCTTTTGTTGCAAGAGAAGCATATACAGCTAGACTACTTTAAAGTAGATTCTTACCATATAGAGAATTACCAAGATTTAATTGAAGTTATTTTAGATAATTTGATTTCCAATGCTATCAAATATTCCACTATGTATGGGAGCCTTGTTATCTTTAGTACATTTTTAAAGGATGGTAGATACCAATTGTGTTTTAAAGATAACGGTGTTGGTATGCACCCACAGGATCTTAGTTTTGTTCAAGAGCGCTTTTATAGAGGAGAGTTCTGTGATGAAACAGATTTTCCTGGTAATGGAATTGGACTCAGTATTGTAAGTAAACTTTGTAAAGTGGTGCAATGTTCTATTTCTATTGAAAGTCAAAAGTCTTTAGGAACACAGATTTTTATTACTTTTAAAAAACAACTTCAATAAAATAGGCAAGTCAAAACCAAGGGTTTTGAGCAAGCAAAGCAGTAGGCTCACTTAGCTTAAGAAGTAATGTACTAAATATGGGTTAATTTTTAGAAAAGTATGCCTTGAAGTCGCATCTTTGCCTTAAATACGCAATCATGATAACTAGAATATTTTCCAAAGACTACCCCCGCTTAATGCAGATATGGGAAAATGCAGTTTTGGGAACACATGACTTTTTACAACCAGAAGACTTTGTTTATTATAAGAAGCATTTACACTCCTATTTCGAGCATGTGAAACTTTACGGCTTATTAGACCCAGAGGGGCAAATTCTAGGCTTTATGGGAGTACATGAAAACCAATTAGAAATGCTATTTGTAGATAATGTTTGTCGTAGGATGGGTGTAGGACGTCCTTTATTGGAGTATGCTATTGAAAAATTTGGTGTAGAAAAAGTGAGTGTAAACGAGCAAAATACCCAAGCCGTGAAGTTTTATTCTCATCTTGGTTTTATAGTAGAATCTAGACAGGAGATGGACGACCAAGGAAAACCTTACCCTATCTTACATATGACTAACCAAAGTAAAAAACACCTAAAAGGGCCTTTTTAAAAGGTACTTTTTTTATTATTCTATACTAGAAAAGACCTTCAAAGTGGCTCTGATAGTTGATTTTTAATTTTATTACGGATAAAAGAGTCTTTTGTATTTTATTTAAGACAAAAAACGAGGTTAATTTGATTTTATCTTTTACTTTTGCTGTTCATCAAATATATAAATTATGTTAACTCAAAGTCAGAAAGACACTATTTTAGCTACTGTACCTGTATTAAGAGAGGGCGGAGTAGCATTAACTACACACTTTTACGAGCGTTTATTTACACATCATCCAGAGTTAAAGAATCTCTTTAATATGGGAAATCAAAAAATGGGTAAGCAACAAATGGCTTTAGCTATGGCCGTTTTAGCTTATGCAGAGAATATTGCAAACCCTGGTGTTTTAATGCCAGTTGTAAACTCAATTGGACATAAGCATACTAGTTTAAATATTACTCCTGAGCAATATGATATTGTGGGGCATCATCTATTAGAGTCTATCAAAGAAGTTCTAGGGGATGCAGCTACTCCAGAGATTGTGGAGGCTTGGGCAATTGCTTATAATCAATTAGCTAACCTTATGAAAGGTCATGAGCAAGGTTTATATGAAAAGAAGAAAGAAACTGCTAATAGCTGGGTTGGATTCAAAGAATTTGTAGTAAAGGCTAAAGTAGAGGAGTCTTCGGAAATTACTTCATTTTACTTAGTACCTAAGGATGGTAGTGATGTACCAAGTTATTTAAGTGGGCAATATATAAGTGTGAAATTATATATTCCTAGTATGGAACTTACTCAAATCCGCCAATATAGTTTATCTATGGCTCCTAATAATTCAGAGTTTAGAATTTCTGTTAAAAAAGAGGTGAAACCTAACCAAAATGAAAATGGAATAATAAGTAACTTTATTCACGATAATCTTCATGTTGGGGAAACTCTAGAGGTAAGTGCTCCATCAGGAGTATTTGTATTACAGGAGTCTGATAGAACTAAAGTTTTAATTAGTGGTGGGATAGGCCAAACACCTTTATTAGCTATGTTAGAAACTCTAGTGAAAGAAACGCCAAAAGACCAGAAGATTATTTGGATTCACGGTTCTAGAGATCCAAAAGTTCAAGCCTTCCAACAACATATTGCTGCTTTGAAAAGCCAACACTCTGGTTTAACAGTAATCAACTTCTATGACAATATTGCTCAGGACAAACAAAATGATACTTGTTATAAAGGTATTGTAAACTTAGAGTCAATAAAAGGAATTTCCTTTGACAATAGCATGGATTTTTACCTATGTGGTCCAACTTTATTTTTAACTAAACAATTAAATGACCTGAAAGAATTAGGTATTGATAGTAATCAAGTTTTCTTTGAAGAGTTCGGTCCTGCTAGTTTGGCATAACAAATAGATACTATTTATTTGCAAAAGCAAGCTTTACATTATTGTAGAGCTTGCTTTTTTATGTGTGCCCAGCATGGACAGTAACTCTAGGGTGCAAGTCCCGAACACGCCTTTACAACGGGAAGTGTTAGCCAAATGCAAGGGTGTCCATCGCAAGGTGGAATCTGAAGGAAGCGCTAGGCAAACCCTTGACCTGACGAAC
>NZ_JBTXLS010000072.1:0-8305 GCF_054871665.1 Myroides sp. LJL115
AAAATCACTAAGATCAAGAAAAAATTATTAACTTTACTTAAATCAGTGAAGTACGGAGAGTTTTAAGGTCAGTTGTTTTAACTGGTGCACTTTCCGGATTGCTGGTGCGCTTTCGTCGGAATGTCCACAATAGTCTTTATCTGTAAACATGGTTTCTTTTCGTTCTTTGATAGAGTTATCTTTGCCATTAATAAATTTACTTAACAGTTCTATTTCTTCAATAACTCGTTGATTTTGTTTTTCTCTAAATCTACCACTAAACAAAGATACCCAATACCAGTATTCGATTTTTTTTATGTTTGTATTAGTAAAAAGCTTATCCTCCTTCAAAATAAATGCGATAGGTAATAGGAAAAGCTTGTAACTAAAGTCAGTAAACTTTGTTACTCCGCAATTTAACTGTATAAATGCAAGAGTTCTGGCAAAAGTAGTATTTACTTGTTCAATTACTTCAGAGACTTGTTCTTTTTTTAGTTTATAGAGACCATTTTTTTTAAATGTTTCAGTTGTTAATTTAGCTGGATCAGTACAATGTAGGGCAATTAAATTTAGATAGAATTCTTTAACCTCCTTCAAGATACCATCCTTATTAGTTAAGAAAGCATATTGAGAGTTATATTCCTTTTGTTCAATACTATTATCATAAATTTTAATAGCTACTTTACTATTACACGCTTCTGTTATGTAATCATTCAAAGTTTTTTCATCTTTGATTTTGAATAATTTAGCAACCATAATATCAAAAGTATCTAATGCTGTCCCTCCTTTGTTCATATATTCAAAAATAGTTGTTGCACGTACTAATTGACTAGAAGGTAAAACAGGTATGTTTATTTTTGCTTTTAATAAGTCATCAAGGTATCTTGTTATACTTTCATACCATTTGTCATTTAATTCAGTCCAGTAGTCTTCTAAATCATCTTCATTGCCATCAATAAGGTAATCAGGTATGTGTTTTTCATAAATAAGATGGTTTTCTTTAGCTTTTTCTTGGTAGATTACTATTTTATCTCTTAACGCAGATTTTAAAGATCTACTATAAATCGGCTTATTCTCAGATAAGAAATCAAATAAAGGCACTATGTTATTTAATGTAGTTCGTTTGACATAAGTTTTTACTTTGTTTAGATAGATTAAAAGTATTTCTAGGATTAAGATAATGTTCTTTATCTTTTTTTGAAGTCTCTAGGGGGACTGAGTAAAAATTAAATAAGTCTAATATATACTCTGGTTCATAGAAGCTAGGGCTTGATGTGTCAATAATTTTAAGTAATTTCTCGAACATCTCCTCCTTACTTAAATCTAAGTACCATCTATTTCTTAAATTAGGATATAAATCTGTATATCTAGTATTTAATTCATCTTTAGTAAAGGTATCAGATACGTTTTCCAAAGTATTGTTAAATATATTATATAACGTTGAAAGTCTTTGTTGCCCATCTAGAAGGTAGTAGCAATCTGCTGTTGGAATAATGTTACTTTGGTAGCCAATTTGCCTAGCAGAGAACTCATTTTTTTCTCCTTTTAGCAAAAGAAAATTTCCTATAGGTAGATCTACTAAAAAAGATGCTAAGAGTAACTTTTGTTGCTCTGTATTCCAAACAAATTTTCTTTGAAAATCAGGTAGAACTAGATTTTTTTTTGTGCTTTTTCGAATAAATCTTTAAAATTTACATTTTCATATTCCATACTTATTGTCTATATAAAACAACTTGCACAACCTTCTCCTTCAGCGGCTAGAATTTGGTCTTTCCAAGAAGTAGCTTGATTTGCTTTTTGTTTGTTAGTTCTTAAATAGTGTTCTTTTTTTATAGCATTGACTCTTTCAGGCTTTTTAAGTTCAACGAGTGATTCTTCCATCCAGGTGTAACCCTCTTTTTCATATTTAATTGCTTCTTCGTATAACGTTGGATGTTGCTCTAATAACCATACCCATTCAATATTTTGTTGGTAAAAGCAAAAGAAACATCCAGATCTACTTCGGTAATATGTTCCTTGTTGTATTTCTCCATCTATTTCAACCTCGTATTGTATAGGATTGTAATAGGCAGGAATACCAACCCCAGAGTCTTCTAAAATTTGGAAGATATCATTGATATCTAAGTTATCATCATTATCTAAAAGAGGAAATTCATCTAGTTGACCAACTGGATAATCTGTTGTTTTAAGCCAAGCGAAAACAACATGATTAAATACTTTGGTATTTGCATCTAAAAGAGAATTTAGTTTTTGTTTTTGGGTATATCGCAGTGATATGGGCTGAGATACATATTCAAGAATTAAATCTATATTTTCTGGATTTAAGTCTTTATAGGCTTTAGTTATAAAATCAATATTAGAATTGTTCAAAAATTTTCTAATAACATCTTCACTCCAGATATTTTTTCTATAAGGAAATATAGTCTGAATATTTTCTTTTGTTGAGATATATCCGTCGCGATTTTCATCTCCTCGAATACCAACATACGAGATAGTGGGAGCCGTGCCTACGTGCTGTTCAAAAGGCTCTAGTTTCATTTTGGCAGTACACCATCTAGCAGTAGCGGAGGGTAAGTACCCTCCGTATATCTCTAAAAAGT
Source organism: Myroides sp. LJL115 (assembly GCF_054871665.1). Lineage (NCBI taxonomy): Bacteria > Pseudomonadati > Bacteroidota > Flavobacteriia > Flavobacteriales > Flavobacteriaceae > Myroides > Myroides sp. LJL115. The sequence goes on from NZ_JBTXLS010000072.1 coordinate 2,580, forward strand.
GATCAAATGGATTCTTCATAGGAGAATTCTCCTCATCCATTGATTTATATAGTTGTATGTTTTTACCTAAAACAGAGTTTAATTTATTAATTAAGTCGTAGGTTTCTTGTAATTCTTTTCCGGTATCACAAGTGTAGTACTCAATATCTATATCTGGATGCCTTTGGCTCATGTATATAGATAAGGCAGCACTATCTTTACCTCCAGAGATTCCTAAAACATGATTTACTTTTGACATATTGTTTATTTTAATTCACTTTCTAGCAATTCATATAGTAATTGCATTTTTTCTTGCTTTTCCAAGTTACTAATTAAATTTGTAACTTTTTGTTTTGTTGGATTAAGTTTTGAACTTGTGTTTTTATCTATAATAATTGTTTCTCCAACAGGGATAGATGTTTTATACATTATGTTGATAGAAACCATTTCTTTGTTTTCTTCCTGCTTGAACTGATGTAAATCAATTACAGAGAGAATGTTACTAGAATATTTTTCGAGGTTTGCTAGCAAAATACCCTCTTCATTATCTAACATGCGATCAATAGCTTTATTTAAGGCAACATCAGCTACTGATTTTAGCCATGATTCCCTATTATCAATAGGTGAAGTAAGACGCTTAAAAAACACCTTACTTTGTTGTTCAAGTAGGTCAGGTTTAACTCCGTTTAGACGATTAATAATTTCAGTTTTATAATCTTTAAAGTCTGTTTTCTCACAACTAAAACTACTGCGAATTTTATATTCGATTCTATTTAAAAGTTGTTCATAAGCCTCTCTTAATTCTTTTATAGCATCTTGTATATGAAAAATATATGCCTTTAATTTTTCTTCATCTTCTTCAAAATCATAGCTATTAAAACCTAGAGCTTGTGGAAATAAATTAAATAGAGCATCTTCAGGGTCTTTAGCGTTATCTATTGATTCCCTAAAGGAAATAGCCTTAGCACTGATGTTTTTAGTTTTCTTACTAAAGTCATTAAGATTATTATAAAATCTTAAAAAGCTAGCAAATACAGTCAAAAAAGATGATTTAGCACCTATATTATCATTGTTGTTTACTTGTACTAATTCTTTATAACTTTCTAAAAGGTTCAATTTTAAACCTTGTATTTTGTAATACTTTAAACTAAACTTAGAAGGGTTTTTATGAACAAGTTCAAGTATCTCTTCATCAATGTAAGGGATAAATCCTGATTGTTCATGGAATAATGCATAATCCTCTTTTTTAAATATTAAAAAAGAAGGTATCCAGATATCCCTAAAGCCTTTTTTTAACTTGTATGGTGCTTCACTAAGTATGTCATAAAGTTCTACTAGGTTTCTTCTAGAATTAGAAGCACTTACTAAAAAGTTTTCACATTCCTGCCATATATAATGAAACTTGCTATTAATAGCATTTTCATGCTTTTGATCAGATGGAGCAAAAAATTGATAATAACCTAAATTATTATCTATTTTATGAATAGCAGTATCCTTGAATAATGAAATATATATTGCTTTCTCTGGTGGAAACTTACTGTCTTCAAATCCTAGATTTTCTTTCGAACTATCTGTTAATAGTAATTTTATTAATTTTTTTCTTGCCGATGTAATTTGAGAGCTGATAAACTCTCTATTTATTAGCTCATTTTTTAAGATTGGCTCTTTGCTAAATATTTCAGCACAAATATCAGATAATTGTCTATTTAAAGCTTTTTTATCTTGGATTTTTTGTGGTAAGCCATTGTAGTACCATTGATTAGAATTACCTTTTTCAAACAAATCATTTAAAACAAGATTTTCTAATTGATTTGTGTAATACTGTACTTCTTTATCTATTATTTGTTTTGCTACTAAGTCGTCTTTTTTCTTAACTTTAATTGCCTCAAGTTTCTTTAAGTTAAAAAGATTCTCATGTATTTTTTTAGTGTTATTATATAAAACAAATAGATTTGCTCCTGCGTTTACAGACTTTTGTGTAATTATATCATCAGTTATTTTATCATCAAAAATAAGGTTAATGTAACCGTCAATTGCTCCTTGAGCTGTACTAATCTCTTCTAATGAATTTATAACTTTAAATTCAAAATATCTCGTAGAGCCATGTATGAAAGAATATTTTTTAGCCGATAGAATAGGAAAAGTAATATTTTCTATTATTGCCTGCTCTATTTTAAAGTTAGGGTTAACTTCTTTAGAAATGTCACTTAATTCCTGTTCAATATCTAAATCAGTTCCTTCTAAGAAATTTAGTTTTCCACTATGGTTGAAGTATCTAATTACTCCCGATTTATGCAATGCTTCAAGACAAAAATCAATTTCTGATTCAGTGTAATCGACATTAGTGATACTGAAATATTGCATTAAAGTATCTTTAGTCAAGGAACTGCTACTTACTGCAAATAAATTTAATAGACAAATTGCTTTTATACATTTGCTAGCGATGTCAAAATCCTTCTTGTTTTCAAATATTAGTTCGGCTCTATCGAGTGCTCTAAATGCAATTTGCCATTGCACTCGATGCGGATTTTTGTAACTATGTATCTCAGTTGCTAGGTTTTTTGTTAAATAATCAAATACATTATTTACAGTATAGAAAGATTCAATTTCTGTTGCATCAAAGTCAGATAGAAAAGAAAATAAAGATCTTTCATTCTGCCCATATCTCTGTAGACTACTAACAAGAGTGTTTATTGAAAGGTAATCTAGTGGATATATTGAATCAAGTAATTGATCAATAGTATCTTCTTTATATTTAAAAAGATTAGTATTCTTGATAAAATGGTTTAATTCTTGTGAGTTAGCACAATCTTCTTCTGAAATCTTAATTTGTTTTAAAGCTTCACTAGCAAAAAAGATAAGCTGTTCAATAGGTTCATTAAAAACTAGTTCCTTGAATCTACCTTTTACCTTTTCCCACTCTCTTTTTTCAAGTTGAGATAAGTTATTACTATATTCAGAAAAGTTTTGATGCAGCGTAATTATAAAGAATGCATTTTTTCTATCGTCATTTGCCCATTCCGCAATTAATTGAATTAGGTATAAATCATCTGCATTACCAGTTTTATTTATTTGCTCTAAAAATTTCCCGAATTCATCTATAATAATAACAAGATCTTTTCCTGTTTTGCTAGATTTTAGACGTAGTGATTCAAGTGCATTCATAATTGATTTATGATCACTCTCTTTTATTTTTAGACTATTAGCGATGCTATGACAGATAGATTCGCTTTCACCTACGATTTTAAAAAAATCATAACCATTGTTATTTTCTAAAGTCGGCGTGAAATAAAACTTATCTTTATTTAAATTTCTTTCAGCTGCCCATAAAAATGTAGATTTACCTGTACCATAGTTACCAACTATTGTGAATGATTTTGTAACAGAATTTTGCTTTTGAAAAATACTATTGAATATTTCAACAGCGTTTTGTGTAACGATATAGTTTAGATCTTTATCCTGATCTCTAAGTATATTAGTTGAGATATTATTATGCTTCATAATAGTTATTTAATAATCTTGTTTTTAATTCATCTACGTCAGCTTTTATGGAAACATTATTATTTCCAGCAGTATTACTATATGATATAGAAAAGAATGGATCTGCGTGTAAGCGAATTAGATGATCTTGTAGAGATTCGTTTGTCATACAAAAGTAATTTGCAATTGTGTCTTGTAAAACGCCTTGGTCTATTACACTTTGTTTTATAGTATTGGATAATTCTGCAATACAATAGCCAAGAATCTGAAGAGGAATATCACGATCAATTTTATTGATTCTATAACTATCTCCTTTGCTATCTACTTTTTCTATTAAATTGAGTTCTAGTAAAGGGGAGTTAACATCTTCTTCAATATTTTTAGCAACTTTTTTTGTTGCAGTATAGGATCTAATAAATACTTTGAAATCTGAGGATAGAGTATTGCTACTTGTTCTTTTTATATTATTTGAATCACTAAACTTATTTATGAAGCTAATAATTTTTTCTTCATTAAATTCGTAAGAAGCTTTATCTATAAAATATTCTGTAAAGATTAAATTGTAAATACTTGCATGTTTAAAGTGACAAATATAAAATTGAAGTAACCATAAAGTTCCTTCGTCTTCTAAGTATCTGTCTACTCCATTATCTTCAGAAAATATCGTTTCAGCGAATGCTGTTATTCTACCATTTTCAGTTATATGGAAAGCATCCAACCAATACTTTAAAGAAGATACCATATTTCGTCCAATGCCTAGGTGTTTTATAGCATTCTCAGTATGATTGAATTCTCTATATGTTTGATTTACAGTAAATTCGTAACCTTTTAATAACCACTGTTGCTTACAATGAAAAGTATCGTGACCTGAAAACTTTAGTATCATAGTTGATTAAATTATTTTTTTTTGCTAAATTAAGCAATAAATGGATAGATTCATCCATTTACGATAGGAATATTTAGAAGTTGCTATAAAATGTATCATTTCAGGTATTTTATTTGCTTTGTTTTTTAGCAAGACAAGCTTGTGGAATTTTATAGAGATACTACGAATGAGTTTTTTTGGAATGTTTTATAGGTCTACAATGAGGATAAAAGAGAATTTTCTTGTTTCTAAGTAATCTTAAAGCAGTCTAAAACATTATACTTTATAAAGTCAAAAATACTCTATGATATAGGGGGGAAAACACTAAGAAGTGCTTGGATGAAGTTTTAAGATTAAAAATTATTACAATAGTACGAGTGATACTTGAAAATTATAAGAATATGATTTATTAAGAAAAGAACTGAAGATAACTTTGTTAAAGGATATAACAAGCACTATTTAATTTTGTTTCAATCCCCAAAATGACTAAGAGGATGATTGAACTCAATATGTATGCGAGGAAGCTAAAAAAGAAAATCAAAAAGTTATGTTTAAAAAGCTACTGTAATCGTTAAATAGGAATACACCATTTTTTGCAACAAGACTGCGCAACTTTTTCCAGAATAATTACATAGTTCATCTTTTGGAGCTTTTGTCCCGAAAGAAAATATAATTTTTGTTTTAAACCAAAAAGACAAAGAAAATACGAATCAATATTATTCTGAAAATTATTATCTACAAAGAAGTTTATCAAATGATATCAGAAGGATTCTCTAGCTGTTTCATTGCAAATCATAGAATTCAATTAGCTTATTGCTAGTCGATTAGGTTAAACTCTGAAAGTTAGATGCTTTTAGGGTTTAGCCTAGAATTTCCTGTCCACTTTCACTGGAATAGGTAGTTACTAAATATTAAATTGAATTTAGTGTTTAAACTTGACATTTTAGAATTAAATAGTATATAATTTACTGAGATCCGTCTTTGGTTAAATTAACAAAATAAACTATGTTTGTTATTGAAAGATAACGGTAAGTTATGTTTTGAAACATTCAAAATTGAGATTCTCGTTTTCAAAACGACTTGTTCTTGCAGAGGGCTGGAGAATTATTTCGAAATCGTTAGTTTTTTGTTGAAATAGTAGATAGATTTAAAATTTTGACTTGTTTATTAAATTGATTTGATTAATTACTTTTTGTGTACCATCTTACTGAATTGAAACCTTATCGTTTCTATCTTTATCACTGATGCCAAATCCCGAAACGTTACTGGTAAGTTTGTTTTAACCCCTATAATCCTAGAGTATTTTTGATTTTTAAAAGTATAATGTTTTAGGCTACTTTTTTCTTGCTTAAAATCAAGTGTTTGTCCATTTCCCATTTCTCCATTGGAGTGATTTTTCCAA
>NZ_JBTXLS010000073.1:0-7752 GCF_054871665.1 Myroides sp. LJL115
ATTAAAACTAGTCTATCTAGCCATCAAAGATGTATCTAAAAAATGGACTATGCCTATTCGCAATTGGGGCTTGACAATGTCTCAGCTTTATATTAAATTTGGGGATAGATTACAGCCGTAAAAAAAATCCTGTTTCCAAGCCTTGGGGCTTAAGCCCCAAGGCTTGGAAACAGGAGATGACACAGTTCATGTTACACTCCCCCTATTCTAGAAAAAGGCTTTTTTTAAAAGACACTGACAACGCTTATAGAGGACTTATTAAAGTCTCTTTATAAGCGTTATTTATTTTATATCTATAATATTGGTGGCAGCAACAACCCAAAAAAAGGCTTTATATTTCCTTTCTAAATCAGTAGTACTCCTGTGTTTTCGACACATGTGTAAAACTCATCTAAAATCATCTAAAATCATCTAAAATCATCTAAAATCATCTAAAACGCGTCTAAAACTCGTCTAAAACTCGTCTAAAACTCGTCTAAAACTCGTCTAAAACTCGTCTAAAACTCGTCTAAAACTCGTCTAAAACTCGTCTAAAACTCGTCTAATTAACCTTTAGACAACATCCATAGCTTATCAATATTTACAATTTTACCAGACTTTCTCAACGATTGTAAATTGTTTTTTACTTTATTTCTCTTTTGTTTTACATCCAAGATATCAGGAAGCTTTTCTAAAAGTAAATTTTCAAAATCCATTCTACTACCTTGGTTAAACTTTTCTAAATAATCTACAATCATTTTCTGACAGTACTTATCATCAATTCCTCTCTGTTTCATATAATCACTCTTTTCTCCTGTAGCAACTGCTACGTTAGAGGATATATGAAAATTAGGTTTCCTTCCTTCTATCAAGCACTTCTCTTTTAATGATTTAATTTCATTATCTGCTAAAGATTTTTGCTTAGCTACTTTGTCTAAAAGAATAATCTCATCCAATGAAAGCTTTGGAAGTTCAGCTAATTTTCGAGCATAATTTAGATCAACAACTTTACCAACAATGGTTACTTTTACTTTATTATGAGATAAATCATACTCTGGTAAAGGAAAGTATTTAGCTTTTTGAATACGGAACATTCTTTTTATTCCACTTCCGATAGTGTCAATCATATTCAAATTTACCATAGCACCAACCAAAAATGTATTTCTATATTTTGGCTCAGGAGATTCACTTTTCACCACTTCTTCAATACTTTGAGGAATAAAGTCCCCTGAATTGGTAAATGAAATCCAACCATCTTCGTTTTCAACAACAACTATTTTCCCACCTAAAGTATAATCTTGGTGTGCAATACAATTATGTAAAGCCTCACGAATAATATAAGAATCATACTGCTCCACTTCATCAGGAAATAAAGTTCCAGATTTAATATATCTATATTTTAGATTTCGAATTTTAAGCCCAATTTTCTCTGCTACATTGATTAAAGGGCACGAAAAATGTTCATAATCCTTTTCAATATTTTCTTTATCTTTAAGAATCCATGTAATTCTTGCAGAAGCTGGATTAATAAAATGTTCTGACTCTGTCTTACCCAACAATAAAATAGCCGTATTGGTTATTTTCCCTTTTATAGTAACTTTAGCTTTATCTAAGAATAGTTCGTCACTCCAAGAATCTATTTCATCTTTTAATTTAACATTTTTTTCTTTAAATTGAATTCTCGCAAAAGCAATAGCGTCCTTTGACAAATCTTCAATAGTAGCGTCTTCAATAATTCCAATACTCCAATCCTTATGAACAACCTGCGCTTTTATTCGATCTCTATCAAAGTCACTTAACGTACCTAAACTTTCACCATCTCTACCATAATAATGCCCTTTCCATGAAATAGACTGCCCTTTGACTGTAGCTGGTATTTCAAAAATCAATACTTGCTTACCAGATTTATTTACTTTATAAACATTTGAAAAGCTAATACGGGGAGAGGTGTGTTTTGCAACTTCAAGTTTATAATCATTAAGCTGAGAGTCATTAATAGAAGTTCCGACGACAGTTTTATTATCCTTCACTCCCAAAACTAAATAAGCAAACTCTTGAAAGTGCAAATTTGCCTCATTCGAAAGAGCAGAGAAATACTATCCTAATTTATCTTTGTCAAATTGAGTCTTAGCTTCTTTAAATTCAACCACTTCGTTTTCAGTAGAGAGATACAGTAAATTTTCTAAAAGTTTATCTTTACTCATATGGTTCGTTTATTAAAACTTTTTAATTGTTTATTAATTTCATTTAATAAGTCACTCAGGTCCGTAAATAATAATTCTCGCTTTGTTAGAAACAGCTAAAATAACTAGTGTGCTCATTTCGCGTTTCCAACCTAAGTCCTCACTGAAGCATATTAATAAAAAACAAAGTCCATGTAGAACTTTAAAGAGCACTAATTTACCACACTTTACTATTGGTATTTAATTATTATAGTAATAACTTCTTTAACTTTTTAACTAAACCAGAACTTTCATATATCCAATAAAAAGTGACTAAAAAACAAAAAGAGTTTAACTAAAAAGCTAAACTCTTTTTTATATAATAAGATTATCTTAAAAACAATAAAATTGTTATCCAATTACCTTTAAAAATTCCATTAATAGGCTTCTAATAAATCCAAAGATTCATGTAACTCTGGTTTTCCTTTTACATAGGAGCTAACCCAGCGTCCTAATTGTTCTACATCATAAGGTAATAAATTCTTTAAAGCTTTGTCTAATTCTTTGTAGAATAAGGTTGGATCAAAGCTAACATTCACTAAAACTGTCTTTGCAAAATCAAACATAAAACGTGTTCTCATAGCTGTGTTTTTAATATTATACTGTAGTAAACATAAGCAATAAAAAACACAATTCCTCATAAAAATATATTTTTAATACTTTATTAAGAATTAAACTCTATATCCTTTTTTTTCTAACACAGACCTAACATTGGGTAAACATTAGGATGATCTTACCTATTGTTTGTTATTAGTCCAACTAAGAAGGTAGCATTTTTAAAAAAAGACCTCTTACGCCTTTGTAGTGTTCAAAACGCTTTGAAATAAAAACAATAAAAACAAAGCAGGAAAACCTACCAATACATCAAAATATGTTGTATTTTGTCTTGCCTTTATAGGCTACACAAAACACCAACTATACACTAAAATTATAATACCATAGTTCACAATGCTAAAAAACATCAACTGGGCAAGAGTAGGAATAGTAATTTGTACTATCATCTTTTTAATAACTGCAGTGACTTTTGAAATATTTGAATTAGGAAGTTTACCCGCTCAATTCTTTGGGACTTTACTTGGAGTAGTAATCACAGCTATTATTACTGTATTACTCCTACAAGGACAAACCAAAAGTGAACTATTTAGAGAAAGAAATTTAAGGGTCTTTATAAAAAAACAAAAAGTGTTCTTTCAATTCTTAACCCAGTTAAATATCATATTACAAAAAGAAAACCTACAAATTGGCTTAAGCCATAATAAATCCATAGAAAGAGAGGTATTGAACCTACAAGATCTCTTATTTGAATTTGGTTATCTACAAATGCACACTTCCTATGAAACCTATGATCAAATCCTGGATTATGTAGGCAACCTTTTAGAGCATAGTAAAAACTTAAAATGTCTTGCTCATCGCAATGAAAAAGATCTAGAGTTATACTATGATAATATAAGCGAGGATTTTTTCCAAATTGTTTCTTTATTAAAGAGCGAACTATATTCTCAAGCGCCTACTACTATTGATAAAGAAAAATTAAACCGTATTATCAATCTATCCTTTTATGTAAGAGATCAAGAGAAAAGCTAGTTGCAATAGCCCTAGCTAACCCTTAAAAATTAAAAGGTACAGCGCGGCGCTCTATAAAGATAAGAATTCTCCCCTATGTAAAGCAAGAGCTTTATACATAGTTATTCTCTATCCTTTTAACCAAAGCTCGCGTAGAATATCTATAAACCTTCTTTGTTAAAAAGCATTGCCTCTGCCTTTACAAGGCAAAGATGTTTTACAAAGACTATTTACCTATAACCAAAATAAAACCTGAACATGCACAATTTAGACAACACGGATTTAAAGCTCTTAGAAATCTTGGGAAATAATTCAGATTTAACCACTAAGGAATTAGCCCAGATGGTAAATTTATCTCCTACCCCAGTTTTTGAAAGAGTTAAACGCTTAAAAAAAGAAGGATACATAAAGAAGTACATTGCCTTAATTGACCCTGAAAAATTAAATAGAGGTTTTATTGTATTTTGCCACGTCAAGTTAAAACAACACCATAGATTATTACACAATAAATTCATACAAGACATCGATTTAATTGATGAAGTAGTAGAATGCTATAATGTGTCTGGTGAATTTGATTTCTTATTAAAAGTCTATGCCAATGATATGAAACATTACCAAGATTTTGTCTTTAACAAACTCTCTGTTTTGGACAGCATTGGAAGTACGCATAGCTCTTTTGTAATGCGGGAGATTAAAAACCAACATAACATAGCAGTTGGATTAGTGCAAAGCAATGGGTAGAGGTGGCTTTACACTAGCTTAAACAATGAATAAAAAGTGAAAAAAATCACCACTTACAAGGTACTCTTTATCCAAAGTTTAAAGTCTAGCTGTGTAATAACTTAAGATTAGCACAAATGGATGACAAACTAACCCATACATTTATTTTGTGCTTTTCTAAAAAAAAATAATAATAATAGTCTTTTTTAAACAAAGGAAGACCACTCCTTTTATACTTTGGAAAATTACAAAGCATATTTGATAAAGACTACTAATGGTTTGTTATATTAATCTTTCTTTTTTGCCTATAATTTATTAAAATACCTTTTAAAAACTATAAACACAGTGCGATTAAGAAATTCAATCAACTTGCTTAATGAAAAGCGGCAAATACAAATTCGTCTATTTCTTGTTTTCTATAGCGCAAATATAACAACAGTTTTTTAAAAAAAATACTTTTTTTAGCTCAACCCCCTATTTTCTTTAGTAAAGTATATAAAAATAACACTAAAACACATCAGCACCCCCTTACAAATACACCTAAACAACCTATCAATTAACTTTAAACTATTATAAATCAATTTTTAGTGTCACCACTCCCACTAAAAAATCCTCTTTTCTTGAAAATTTCCTTTGTTGAGTATTTTTTTACTAAAATTCCAAATTATGCTGTTTTAATGTTTTTTTTCACTTAGTAAATTACAAAAGCGCAGTAAAAAAAGCTAAATCGGTAGCTAAAAGGCCTATAATTTTAGCTATATTTGTTAAACAAGGCATTCTTGTAAAAAAATAATCACCTAAAAACTATAGTATGAAAACACTGGGATGGATTGGTCTAGGCAATATGGGCACACCAATGGCTATTAATTTATTGAAAAAGGATTATTCAATAACCTATCTTCAAAGAAACCCTAAAGATGTTTCCACTACTGAGCAATTTGAGGCTAAACCAACCCAAGACTTAAAAGAAGTTATCCAAAATGGAGAAGTTATTTTTTTAACCTTACCAAATGATGCTATTTGTAGAGAAGTTTTCCAACAAATCATTACTTATCCCATTAAAGGAAAAACCTTTATAAACTCTAGTACCATTTCTCCACAGGCTGCAGTTGAATTCAATATGCTATTGAAAAGTTTTGAAGCCATTTACCTAGATGCGCCTGTATCAGGAAGTGTAAAACCAGCCCAAGATGGCACTCTACTATATTTAATTGGAGCGGATAATGCTCAAATCTACCAAGATTGTATCGAGTTTTTTGAAATCCTAGGAAGCAAACATTATTATCTTGGAGCAGTTGGAATGGGAAGTAAAGCTAAACTAGCCATTAATTACTATATGTCTGTTGTGGTCGATGGATTTGCACAAACAGTCAACTTTGCAAGCCAACAGGGCATTAGCAAAGCAATCATGACTCAAATTGTGAATGATAGCGCATGTGGATCGGCTATGACACAAATTAAAACACCTGGCGTTTTAAAAGATCATTATCCAGTAGCTTTTCCCTTAAAATTCATGCTTAAAGATATTCTTTTAGCTCAAGCACAGGGCTTAGATACTCCTTTGTTAAAAGCAGTAAGTGATGATTACCAAAAAGCCGCTGATTTAGGTTTAGGTGATCTGGACTTAATGGCAGTCATTAGAGCAATAAAATAACAAAAAAAGCCAATATATGCAGCATCTTCAGCAAATAATTCAGCAGGCTTGGCTAGATAAAGACTTGCTAACACAAGACACTGTCCAACAAGCTATATCCAAAGTAATTACCCTTTTAGATCAAGGAAAACTACGCATAGCTCAAAAACAAGACAACAACTGGGTAGTGAACCAATGGATAAAAAAAGCGGTACTTCTTTATTTTAGTATCCAAAAGATGCAAACCATAGAAATGGGGCCATTTGAGTACCATGACAAAATGCCTTTGAAGAAAGATTTTGCTCAAAAACAAATTAGAGTAGTACCTAATGCAGTAGCTAGATACGGTTCTTATATCGCTCCAGGAGTTGTACTTATGCCTAGTTATGTAAATATAGGAGCTTATATTGATTCAGGTACTATGGTAGATACATGGGCAACCGTGGGTTCATGCGCCCAAATTGGGAAGGATGTACATTTATCCGGTGGAGTTGGAATTGGTGGAGTTTTAGAACCTTTACAAAACGGACCAGTAATTATTGAAGATGGCGCCTTTATAGGATCTAGATGTATTTTAGTAGAAGGTGTAATTGTAGGAGAGAGAGCCGTTTTAGGAGCAAATGTAGTTATTACTAAATCGACCAAAATAATCGATGTTTCTCAAGACAAACCTATCTATTACAATGGACACATACCTGCGAATTCTGTAGTTATTCCAGGGGCTTATACCAAAGAATTTCCTGCAGGACAATACCAAGTACCTTGCGCTTTAATTATTGGAAAAAGAAAAGAGTCTACTGATTTAAAGACTTCTTTAAACCAAACATTAAGAGATTTTGATATTGCGGTTTAGTAACCAATAAAACCTAACAAAGGGGGTTGTCTCACAATTGAAGACAGCCCCTTTTTTACTTAATAAATATCGTGATTTACTTAGTATAATTCAATTATTTTATCTGAAATATAAATTATACCTAATAATTTACTCCTGAATGACTGCTAGGTAACCTTTATGAGATAGCCCCTTTTGTTTTTTACTTAAAACACTACCAACCGACTACACACCAAATACTTAAATACAAAAAAGGCAGGGTAAAATCTTCTTTTACCCTACCTTCTAATCTATTAAGTTCTCTTTTGGTTATTAATACCCAAATAGCTCTTCTAAGCTTACTTCAATTACCTTTCCAAGCTTCTGAACACTTTGCCAGTCTAATTCTTCTTTCTTGCCCATTAAACCTACGTTATAGGTCTTTGCTTTAACGTGGTTGTCGAAGAAATTCACTAAATCTTGCAATTGCATATCTTTGGTTTGCGTGTAGATATCTTTATTAATATCATAATCTATACCTCGCTTTTTAAGACTTAGCCAATAGTAAAAAATTTGTGCCTTAGTGTAACGAAGGGTTCCTATATTTTTCAAACTCGAGTTCTGGGAGTGTAACATGAACTGTGTCATCTCCTGTTTCCAAGCCTTGGGGCTTAAGCCCCAAGGCTTGGAAACAGGATTTTTTTTACGGCTGTAATCTATCCCCAAATTTAATATAAAGCTGAGACATTGTCAAGCCCCAATTGCGAATAGGCATAGTCCATTTTTTAGATACATCTTTGATGGCTAGATAGACTAGTTTTAAT
>NZ_JBTXLS010000074.1:0-7712 GCF_054871665.1 Myroides sp. LJL115
TAAATTAAGTTCAGTCCTTCAGTATTACGTAAGACTTCTTGGTATTGCCAAGCTTGTATCCATACCTACTATGACCTCTGCTGACTTCTTACAGCAATTGTTATCCATAGTTCTGTAAAAAAAAAAACTTTCCTATGTCTGTAAGACCTCCCCAGGTAAGAACAGTAACTTTCCCCTCATATACCTGCTATATTTACCCTAAATATCTCCGTACAACTTTGGACTTTAGTTTGTTATGCAACCTTATCCGATATTATTGGGCCTGATATAGTTTCTGCTGGTCAGGTCAAGGGTTTGCCTAGCGCTTCCTTCAGATTCCACCTTGCGATGGACACCCTTGCATTTGGCTAACACTTCCCGTTGTAAAGGCGTGCTTGAAACTTGCACCCTAGAGTTACTGTCCATGCTGGGCACACATAAAAAAAAGCCTAGAACAAATCTTGCTCTAGGCTTTTGAAATACTAGCAAAAGAGTATCTACATTAAAATGCCCTTTATATTTCGCTAATATTCAAAGTAACAGGCCCCCACCTGTTACTTTAAACAAACTAACCGTTATACTACTTAAAGTGGAAATGAATACAAATTAAGTATAACCACATTAATTCCCCAATCAATGTATTATTAAACTCTTATATGACTTTGAAGTGTGTCCTTAAGATGTTTTATTATATCGTTCTTTAACCAAGAAGGCTTTCTAACAACTACGGAATTACCGTATTTTAAAACCTCCTGTTTTAATTCTTCATTTATTCTTACATTAATAGAAGCAATAACCTTGCCAGAAATAGGACAAACCTTCAAATCTTGAGAGTGATGAATAGGTTTTTTTATTAATTTATGTTTTAAATCCGCATCAAAATACAACTCTACCAGTTCAGGCTTGGCATTACAATACCCAAAACCTACACTTTGGTTGTAATTCTCTAAGAGCTTATTGTTATCTTCCCTATATTTTGTTTCCAAAATAGTAATGTCTTGTAATAACTCTACATCAAATGTCTTGGCTTTTTCTCTATCTTTTGCCACCACATACCATAAATCTTGGTATTGGGTAACAAATACAGGAGAAACGGTGTATTGTTTTAGGATCTTCTTAGAAGCACTTAAATAAGTGAATTCAATTTTCCTTTTCTGCTCTATGGCCTCTAGAACTATCTGTAGATTTTCAATTGGAACTATATTAGGCTTACCTATTCTAGAGTCTTCAAAGCTCTCTAGTCCATTTTGACTGTGTTCTCCCAACAAATCTGCTGTAGCTAAATCCTTTAAGCAGTTTAGTACAAATTGTCCCTTTGTTTGATTCTTCTCGCAGATATAATATCCTTTTTGTTTATTACATAACTTAATCTTAAGACCAAATTCTGTCTCAAACTCTTTTAAAGCTCTATATAATGTACGTTCACTTATATCAATATTATGTCCTTTGAGATAGTGAATTAATTCCTCTCGACGCGGGTAACTTTTTCTGTGTAAAAAATTTAAAATTAAAAAATAATATCGTAATTTTTTCATGATAGCGTTTTAATGCAAAAGCTTATCTAACCTTGCTTCTTAAGGGATGTAAAAGTAAAAACTTATACCACTAAAGACAACCCTTATTTTGTCAAACAAGGTAAAATATGAGGGAACTAAACCTAAGGAGATTTTAAAAAAAGCAACTGAACTGATAACAAGCAACATACGGAATTGATTAACAATTAGCATAGAGGACACTTTTTTTCATTTTAAGGCAAAATATCAAGAGGTCTCCACTTTTTATGGCTTACTTTCCTAATAGAAATCCAATCCTTAAGGCATTGTGATTGAAAAATCAATTAAATAAATTTTCTTTAAAAACCCTAACAACTAATTCTTTTTTTTGTAATTTTAATAAGACCTTACCTCTAGGTAGGTAAAGGTGCCTTTGTTTATGTGCCAAAAATAAAGATGGCTCTTTTAGCAGATTAGGCATTATTTATATTGATATGTATAACTTTTAATATTATTAGCATGAAAATATCTTATATGCTACTTTGTAGCTTATTTGCAACAACTGTGGTGTTCACCTCTTGTAATCAAACAAAAAATCAACAAGAAACTACCCAATTACAACAAAACTCTGAGAGTTTCTTACAAGGAGTTTTTCCTGGTATGCTAATTACAAATTCCACTGCTATTCATGAAAAATCATTTAAAGGAAGTGTTATTAGTGCTACTTTAGATAATAATATCAGTGTAGATTTTGACAAACAAGGTAACTGGACAGAAGTTAAGTCGAAAGATCACACACCTATTTCCGCTACTTTTTTAGAGCAACAACTACCAGTAATCTCTAATTATCTTAAAGAACATTACCCAGATAACTTTGTGGTAGAAGTGGAAAAAATAAACAACCAAGGTTATGAAGTAGAATTAAACTCTCAGTTCGAGTTAGTATTTGACCAAGATCAGAAGTTTATAGGTATTGACTTAGATTATGATGACAACGAACAATTAGTTGATTTCAACGAATTTCCCGATCCAGCTAAGCAGTTTATAGCTAAAGAGTTTCCTGACAGTAAAATAGTACTTGCTAAAGCGGAAAAAGACGGTAAAAAAACGACTTTAAAAGCTTATTTATCTCAAGGATTTAAAGTGCAATTTAATAAAGATGGGCAGTGGAAAGAGATATCAGGTAGTTTCGCCTCCCCAATCCCTTCCAGTATTCTATTGCAAAATATACAAACTTATCTTACCACAAATTATAAAGACTATGTTATAACAGGTATAGAATTAGACCAAAAAGATAAGGAATATCAAGTGGAACTAGAAACTCTTACAGACGAAAAAGATCTAATATTTAGCTTAGAAGGAAATTTTATTAAAATAGATTAGATCACCTTTAATAAATAGGGGCCGTATTCAATGAATGACTTACGGTCCCATGTTTTTTTTGGAGTTTACACTATGTAATATAACCCCCGAATATTTAGTTCATCTCTACCTTTAAAAGGTATATTCCGTCAGGACGGATATCGATTTTCTTTTCTTTGTATAGAGTACCAATAGCCTTTTTAAAAGCTTTCTTACTCATATTTAAAACTGTTTTAATATCCTGTGGATGACTATTATCTGTTAGACCTAAGAAACCATTGTTGTTATCTAACTCGCGTAAAATAGAATCAGCACTATCCAAAATCCCTTCTATTCCTGGTTTAGTTCTAGTTACATCAATTTTACCATCCTCGCGTATAGATTTGATATAACCCAAGATGCGATCTCCCGTTCTTAAATCTTCAAATACTTGATTTTGGTACATAAGTCCTTTATGCTTCTCATTGATAATAACATTAATACCTAATTCCGTTATATGAGAAACAACCAATTCTACTTGTTCAGATTCCTTAACTGTCAAGTTTTTATTGTCTAAAAACTGATTTAGCTTACTTGACCCTACCAAACGATTAGATTTTTCATCTAAAGTCATGTAAACCAAATAGCGATTTCCTTCTTTCATTGGGCGAGCTTGTTCGCGAAATGGAACAAATAAGTCCTTTTCTAATCCCATATCCAAGAAAGCACCAAACTCATTGATATAATTTACTTTTAATAAAGCGAATTCATTCAAGTAAATATAAGGCTCCAATGTTGTAGCTACTGGTCTTTGCTCTTGGTCCAAATAAACAAATACTACTATTTGCTCACCTATTTCATAATTTTTAGGCACATATTTATTAGGAAGTAAAACATCAGTTTGGCCATCTGTTAAATACAATCCTACGCTAGTATGTCTAGCTATTGTTAAGGTATTATCGTCTCCTATCTTAATCATAGTGTATATAATTGAGGTATTTTGTTATTTTAAATCTAAATCAAAGGTTTGTCTTAAAAGATCCACAGAGGAATTTATCTCCAAGAATCGTTGGTACTTATCTTTGCTATCCAATACTCTTTTAGCTAACTTAATTTGCTCATTAACATTAATATGTATTTCAATATCATAGTTTTGTAGCTTCTTTCTAAGATAATTAACCAATTCGTATTTATTTTCATCAAAACTTAGTTTTGATCCTTGATTAGGTAATTCTAAATTAATTATAGCGCCATTTAGCTCTGGTCTTGTCATTCCCATTAAAGAAGACATCAACATTAAACCAGCATTCTGTAAACGATCGCTATATGCATTCCACTCTTGCATTAATGTCTCTAAAGTGAAATTCTCTCTAGGTAAGTCCTGAGTGTTTAAAACACGAGGCTCTAAAGAGTCCTGCAACTCTCTTCTTTTTCTAATAGAAGACAAAGAAAGAGCACTAATTCCAGCAGATACAGGCTGGTTAACTAGCGGTGTTGGCATTTGTGCTTTAGGTTCTAGAGAATCACCAGGCTGGCTAATTAGCCTATCAGCTTGGGTATTTTGTTGTACTTGTGACTGCTGCTGATTTGTACTCTCAGGTGAACTAGCTACATTATTTGTGGCATTTGCCACTGTTGGTTGTTGCATTTGTACTTGTTGTGGAGCAGTAGAATTACTTCTTGTGGCACCAATCTTTTGCAAATGCTCTTTTAATTGTTGCGCACCAATTATGGTATCATCTTTTTTTTTTCGCCCTCTAGGGCTAAGGATGCTAATTGCATCAGACAAAGTTCTACTAATAAACGTTGGTTTTGACTAGACTTATATTTTAAATCACAATCATTGGCAAGATCCATAGCTTGTATTAGAAAAGCGGCAGTAGTTGACTGACTTTGTCTTATATAAAGTTCTCTACCATGTTCCCCAACTTCTAATAAAGCTGCAGTTTGTGGAGTTTGCACTACCATTAGATTTCTAAAGTGTGCAGCTAATCCTCCAATAAAATGATGCCCATCAAATCCTTTAGCAAGAATATCATCCAATCCAGTGAGCACACTTGGAATATCACCTTTAAGTATATTATCTGTTAAGCTAATATAGTACTCAAAATCCAGTACATTTAAATTTTCGGCTACTGCTACCCTGGTTAAGTTTCTCCCACAATAGGAAACAACGCGGTCAAAAATAGAAAGAGCATCTCTCATGGCTCCATCGGCTTTTTGTGCGATAATACGCAATGCCTCTGGTTCAAAAGTAATTTGCTGACTATTGGCAACAAGGGCCAAATGATTTGCTGCATCGTTGATAGTAATTCTTTTAAAATCAAAGATTTGACAACGCGACAATATAGTAGGTATAATCTTGTGTTTTTCTGTAGTAGCTAAAATAAAGATAGCGTGAGCGGGCGGCTCTTCTAAAGTCTTTAAAAAGGCATTAAAAGCAGCTGAGGACAACATATGTACCTCATCAATAATATATACTTTATATTTTCCTGTCTGAGGTGGTATACGAACCTGGTCTATTAGATTTCTAATATCATCCACTGAGTTATTAGAAGCAGCATCTAATTCAAAAACATTAAATGCAAAATCTTCCGTTGGATCGTCGTACCCAGGTTGATTTATCTTTCTAGCCAATATACGAGCACAAGTAGTCTTACCTACACCTCTGGGACCTGTAAATAGCAAGGCCTGAGCTAAATGATTGGTTTCAATAGCATTAACCAAAGTATTTGTAATGGCCTGTTGCCCTACAACATCTTGAAAAGTTTGAGGTCTGTACTTTCGAGCAGATACGATAAATTGTTCCATAGAATAAATATTAGTACAAAGTTAGTGTAATTTTTCAAAGGCAAAAATTATTCCCTTAACTCTGTTGGAAAAAAGATAGTTTCATCCACTTTTTTCTGCCAAAATTCCAAAAGCTTAGTATATTCAACACTTGGTACCGCACTGGAATATTCCAATTGATAACTAAAGAAAAGAAATTGCAATTGTGTTTCAATAAAAAAGTCCTCCATATCTTCGTAAGGACGATATTGACTTTTTAAATTTAAACTAAAAGTTTTAGCTGTTGTATTAGACCAAAATGCGGTCCACCCGCTTTTAAATTCTTTAATCAAAGAAAAAGCGGTTTGCCCAGTTTGTCGATCAATTAATTTCAACAAAATCTTTCCATCATTTCTAGATAATCGCTTAAGCTTTTCTTTAAATTGTCCCTCTAGGTATTTTTGGCTTCTTTTAATATATCTTCTCTTCTCTGTGTTATTATCAATTTTGGCCAAATTCTCATTTAATACAAGTAGATTATCCGCTGTGGCTCTAGCGTAAGGATATACCCTACGAAGTCTATTGCGAAGAATTATCATATCTTTCTTGTAGTTTTCTTGGGCTAAGTCAATAACTATCTCTTCGATGGTATAACCTTGTATACTATCGGTACTAGGACTTTGTAAGGAATCCCTATCTTGGACAATAATAGAAGTACTCCCCTTTGACTGAGCGGAGCAAATTCCATAAGACAGACCTATAAAAAACAGAGAAAAAAAGAATTTCATACATTTAAATATAGCCAAAATTACTTATATTAAATGAGTTTTAGACAAAGGATTTAGTAAATTAGCACAAAATTATATTATGGAAACAAAAACTATCTTAGATCCATCGGCAATGGATTTTCTAGAAAAATACCTAAATAATACCTCAGCCACAGGTCACGAAGTTCAAGGACAGAAAATTTGGATGGAGTATTTAAAGCCTTATGTAGACACTTTTATCACCGATACCTACGGTACAGCTGTTGGAGTAATTAACCCAGAGGCTGACTATAAAGTAGTTATAGAAGGACATGCTGATGAGATTTCTTGGTATGTAAACTACATTACAGAAGAAGGTTTTATTCATGTTATTCGAAATGGAGGAAGTGATCATATGATTGCGCCTTCTAAAAGAGTAAATATACATACCAAAACAGGTATTGTTCAAGGTGTTTTTGGCTGGCCTGCTATTCACATTCGCAATAGAGCTGGTAAAGAAGAATCTCCAAAAATAGAAACAAACTTTATCGATGTTGGTTGTCAAAATAAACAAGAAGTAACAGATTTGGGCATTCACCCTGGGTGTGTGATTACTTATCCGGACGAATTTACCATTTTAAATGGAAACAAATTTGTTTGTAGAGCCATTGATAATAGAATTGGAGGTTTTATGATTGCGCAGGTTGCACGCTTATTAAAACAAAACAACATAAAATTACCTTTTGGACTTTATATAGTAAATGCAGTTCAGGAAGAAGTTGGTTTACGTGGTGCAGAAATGATTACCCAAACAATTAAACCAAATGTTGCCATTGTAACAGATGTTACCCATGATACGCATACTCCAATGGTAGAGAAAAACATAGAGGGAGATAATAAAATTGGTAGAGGACCAGTTATTGGTTATGCTCCTGCTATCCAAAATAACTTACGCGAGTTAATTGAGCAAACTGCCATAGATAACAACATTGACTTTCAACGCAATGCAATGAGTAGAGTTACAGGAACAGACACAGATGCATTTGCCTATTCCAATGGTGGAGTTGCCTCAGCATTGATTTCTCTTCCATTAAGATATATGCATACTACAGTCGAAATGGTTCATAAAGACGATGTACAAAAGACAATAGAATTAATCTATCACACTTTATTAAACATCGAAGATAATCACGACTTTTCTTATTTCAAATAGAATAGGAGGCTGAAGATTATTTCTTCAGCCGACCTTTCACACCACCCGGCATACGGTTCCGTACCAAGGCGGTTCTTAACTTTACGATACTTTTAAGTAGATGTCATTTAGAGATGGATAACCTGCTCGTCTTAGTACTTGCTTATTTAATGTAGTATGGAGGACAAAACT
>NZ_JBTXLS010000075.1:0-7672 GCF_054871665.1 Myroides sp. LJL115
TTAGAGTTCGGATTATTGGCAATCGCACAGAATATTAGAAAAAGAGTGGCATAAAATGCCTCTTTTTACACCAAAATACCGAAAATATATTTTTCCAATGTCTGAGCTTCGCATATTTAGAAAAATACCGAAAATCACACAGACGTAAAATGCAATAAAATAGGGCTGCCTCTTTTTCTTTAGAGACAGCCCCTTTTATATTAATTATATCTTGATAGGCTTGGTTTTACAGGTTCTTTATACATTTAGGGTAAAAGTATACTAAACTATTAAAAAGAACGCTTAAATCCTTTAAAATAATATAATCTACAGTGGCTAAGGCAAACATTCAAAAAGCATAAGATAGATTGGTGCTATGTAGAGGTATTTTTAATTTGAAGGTCTTTATTTGAAAAGCTAAATAATTGAAATGTAACACATTATGTTTTGTTTTGTAAAAAATATTTAGTACTTTTATATAACGATTCACCCTTTGAAGATAAGGGAGAGTTTCAACATATAGCGGTAGGGTAAGCGTTTTGACACTTCTGTCCGTAGTATTTGGAAAAAGAGAGATTTTAATGTAAAGGAAAAATTCTCAATCTATGACAACCACTTTTATAATCTCAAGACCCTTATACTCTACACTTGCGAGGCCTTTTGCGACTTCAAAGGGCCTTGTTTATTTTAATAACTTTCCTTTATTAGACTAAAGATAAAAAATGTAAATAATAACAGTATATATAAGCAAAAAAAGCCTGGTGACTAAATCACCAGGCTTTTTTTTGCTTATATAAGATAACTGTTTTATGTTGTAGGTCTGTTTTTTGCCGTAGCCCATAGGTAGATTCCCACTAAAATAAACGGTAAGCTTAGCCACTGACCAGTTGAAAAGACTCCCAGAGATTCTTCAAAACCACCTTGACTTTCCTTGACAAACTCTACAATGAATCTAACCAACCATAATAGTACTAAAAATACACCAAAGATATACCCAAGCTTTTTGCCTGCATCGGTTTTCCAATAAAGAAAATACACAACAATAAATACTAACACATATCCAAATGCTTCATATAATTGAGCAGGATGTTTGGCTACGATCATATCTAAATATGCAGAGTATTGTGAGTCATTTGCAATGGCATAATAAGCCTTGTTATGATCGGCAAGTCCTGTTAATTGCATAGCTTGTCCTGGAGATATTTGATCTCTAATAAAACGTACACCTGTAGCTGCTTGAGTAGGGATACCTACAATTTCAGAATTAAAGAAGTTTCCAAGTCGAACAAAGACTCCACCAATACTCACAGGTATAGCTAATCGGTCTAAAATCCAAAGTAAAGGTCTGTGGATCACTTTTTTACTGTAGTAGTACATCACTAAAATAATAGCAATAGCTGCACCATGGCTAGCTAATCCACTAAAACCTACAATTTGAAATTCAGGAGAGAAGCGAACTGGGGAAATAATTTCAAATAAATTATTTTTATAGTAAGCCCAGTCATAAAAAAAGACATGACCTAATCTTGCACCAAGTAGAGTAGCTATAACAGTATAGATAAAGAGCTTATCTAAATTCTCTACGCTTTCTCCCTCTTTGTCATATATTTTTTTCATTAAAAACCAACCTAAACCAAATGCTATAACAAACATTAAGCTATAGTATCTTAAAGGAATAGGTCCTAGATTAATGCCCTCGGCTGGATTCCATAGAATAGAAAGTGGATGTATCATAAATATTATAAGTGTTAAAGGCTAAAAGTAATAAAATATTTCCAATAAGAATATCAAAATATGCTCTTAGTGTTATGGAACCGGATCATAACCACTTTTACCCCATGGGTGGCAACTCAATATGCGCTTAATAGAGAGCCAACCACCTTTAAAAAGGCCATGTTTCTTTAAGGCTTGTAGGGTATAAGTAGAGCAAGTTGGACTATATCTACAGGCAGGTGGAAATAGGGGAGAGATAACTATTTGATAGAATCTAACTAGAACTATAAAAGGGAATATTAAAATCTTCTTTAGCATAATATAGGTATATAGAACAAAAAGCTATAAGTGACCTTATAGCTTTTTATATTTAAATGGAAAAAGTTGTTCCTTCTTTACCGTCTTTTAAGGTAATGCCTAACTTGTCTAGTTCATCCCTTATTTGATCACTCATAGCAAAATCTTTATTAGCTCTTGCTAAGTTTCTCATTTGGATTAACAAATTAACTGTACCTTCTAATTGGTCGTTGTTAGCTTGTTGTTCTTGGGGATCCTCTAGGCCTAAGACATCAAATACAAAATCATGCATTGTTGCGCTTAATAGAGTTAAATCGCTTGCTGTTATTTTTTGCTTAGATTCTTTTATAAGGTTAATCATCTTAACCCCTTCGAATAAATGAGCAATTAAAATCGGACTGTTAAAGTCGTCATTCATTGCTGAATAACATTGCTGTCTCCATGTTTTAATGTCTACAGTACTTTCAGAGGCAGTAGGTAGGTCATTTAATAATTTAATGGCATCCATTAAACGTGAAAAACCTTTTTCTGCAGCTAAAATAGCATCATCAGAGAAATCCAAGATACTTCTATAATGCGCTTGTAAGATGAAAAAACGTGCTACACTAGGAGCGAATGCTTTACTTAAAATAGTGTTTTCTCCAGAGAAAAGTTCTCCCGGTAATATATTATTACCAGTAGATTTAGCCATTTTTTTACCATTTAAGGTAAGCATATTAGCATGCATCCAATAGTTTACTGGCGTATTTCCATTACAAGCTTGATTTTGAGCAATCTCACATTCATGGTGAGGGAATTTTAAATCCATTCCTCCTCCGTGAATATCAAAATGATTACCTAAATATTTTGTACTCATTGCAGTACACTCTAAATGCCATCCTGGGAAACCATCCCCCCAAGGAGAGGGCCAGCGCATAATATGTTGTGGTTCTGCATTTTTCCAAAGAGCAAAATCTAAAGGATTTTTTTTATCACTTTGACCATCTAAATCCCTAGTATTAGAAATTAAGTCTTCAATTTTACGACCACTTAAAATCCCATAATTATGGTCGTTATTGTATTTTAAAACATCAAAGTAAACCGATCCATTTACTTCATAGGCATAACCATTTTTGATTATTTCTTGAATTACTTGGATCTGTTCAATAATATGTCCTGTTGCTGTAGGCTCAATGCTAGGAGTAAGGTTGTTGAATTGCTGAAGAATATTATGAAAATCTATAGTATACTTTTGTACAATTTCCATTGGTTCGATTTGCTCGATTCTAGCTCTTTTTGCAATTTTATCTTCTCCTTCATCTACATCATCTACTATATGACCCACATCGGTAATATTGCGAACATAACGCACTTGGTAGCCCAAGTGTTTTAAGTAGCGATATACCAAGTCAAATGAGATAAAAGTTCTACAATTACCTAAATGCACATAGCTATATACAGTAGGTCCACACACGTACATACCTACTTTTCCAGGTAAGATAGGGGTGAATACTTCTTTAGTTGAAGTAATAGAATTATAAACTTTTAATTGTTGCTCTTGATATAATGCCATAGTCTTATTTATGTATTTTAATTAGAACTTAGTTTCTAATTTGATGTAATCTAAAAATTCTTTACGAACATTTTCATCTTGGAATTTACCTCCAAACTCAGCAGTTACTGTACTACTTTCAATATCGCGGATACCACGAGAATTAACACATAGGTGTTTAGCATCAATGATACAAGCAACATCTTCTGTATTTAAAACGCGTTTTAATTCATTTACGATTTGAATAGTAAGTCTTTCTTGAACCTGTGGACGTTTTGAATAATAGTCTACAATTCGGTTCATTTTAGATAAACCAACTACTGTACCATTAGAGATATATGCAACGTGTGCACGTCCAACGATAGGTAATAAGTGATGCTCACAAGTAGAATAAACAACAATGTTTTTCTCTACAAGCATTTCACTATATTTATATTTATTATCAAATGTAGAAGCACTTGGTTTTTTTGCCGGATTAAGACCACCAAACATTTCTTTAACAAACATTTTTGCTACACGATTTGGAGTTCCTTTTAAGCTATCATCTGTTAAGTCTAAACCTAAAGTATTTAAGATGTTTTCAACGTCTTTTTTAATTAACTCAATTTTCTCCTCGTCTGTGCGATCAAATGCATCACCTCTTAATGGGGTTGCATCACTAGAAGCGATGTGGTTATCACCCATTTCGTCGTGAAACTTTTCGTTGATATTCATTATGTTTCTTTTTAATTCAAATTGTTATAAATCGGTACAAATATAAATAATAATTACAGATAATAAGGTCTAGTAATTCTATAAATACTATGTAGTAGGTGTTTTTTAATCTAACTACTTGTAGTACATGTCTTTAATTGATTTTATTCAAGAATTTTAGGCATCCTTTATCTGGTTTTACATAGTCAATTTTAGTCTTGTACAAAATTTTGAAATAAAACCTCTTATTTAAACCCCAACTTAGCAAGTTGTATTGTTGTCTATGTAATAACCCTTTGCACTTACCTAAGGGAATCTAACTTCCCATTAAAGGCAAATGTAAAGGGCTTTATTTGCTTATTTATATTTTGGATAAGAGGATTATTTGTCCTTGTTATTATCAGTTAAAAATTCATTGAAAATCTTGATACTATCAATCGGATCTGGCATACCCATAGGAGCATTCTCCCTTTCGTAATGTTCTACTAAAATATGGAGGACTTCCAATTCGTCTTTTTGTTGTTCATCTAAGGTAGATTCCTCTAAAAGTTGAATTTTCACTAAGGCCATTTGATAGTCTTTTTGATTTTTAATAGGTTTCATAGTCAATATTTTTATAGTTTATTTTGGTATAACCTAAAAGTACATCAAAATGATCAAGTAGCCTAATGCATTGGCAAAAGATTAGCTATTAGATCTTTTATTTGTTTGAATCTCACTTAAAGCGATGGTGTATGCTATAGTGTTTTACCCAGGGGGGTAATAGGAGAAAAAAGGAAAAAGTTCTTTTATTGGAAAAATAGTACTAGTTTAGGCCAAACTATCAACCTTAATCAATTTAAAAAATGAAAAAAACGCTAGCTTGCCTTTTTATTTTAACTGCTAGTTTAGTGGCTAAAGCACAAGATGGAAGTAAAGAGTTTATGCAAGAATTGCATAAACATTGTCACAAAGCCTACCAAGGAAAGGTAGTAAGTTCTCCTGTACCTTCGGATTTTGATAATAAGGAATTAATCATGTATGTGAGCTCATGTGAGCCAGGACAGATAAAAGTGCCTTTTTTTGTAGGAGATGACTTGTCGCGTACTTGGGTATTTACTGTAAAAGGAGATAAATTGGAGCTTAAACACGACCACAGAAAACAAGATGGTACTCCCGATGAAGTGACTATGTACGGTGGGACAACAAGCCATAGTGGTTCAAAAGAGATACAATTTTTCCCAGCAGATCAATATACTAATGATATGTTACCTGGGGCAGGGGCAAATCTTTGGTGGGTAACTCTTGATGGAGATACCTTTTCTTACAATTTAAAAAGAGTTACTTCTGAAAACGTTTTCAATGTTGTTTTTGACTTATCTAAGCCAATTTCTACAGATAAAAGACCATGGTAAAATAAAAAAAAGGGGCTATCTCATAAAAGTTACTTCGCTGTCATTCAGGAATAATTTATTAGGTATAATTTATATTTCAGATTAAATAATTAAATTATACTATGTAAAACACGACATTGTATAAAACAAAAAAAGGGGTTGTCTTCAATTGTGAGACGCCCCCTTTTTGTTTGTGTGCCCAGCATGGTCAGTAACTCTAGGGTGCAAGTTTCAAGCACGCCTTTACAACGGGAAGTGTTAGCCAAATGCAAGGGTGTCCATAGCGAGGTGGAGTCAGAAACAAGCGCTAGGTAAACCCTTGACCTTATCAGTAGAAACTATATCAGGCTCAATAATATCGGATAAGGTTGCAAAACAAACTAAAGTCCAAAGTTGTACGGAGATATTTAGGGTAAATATAGCAGGTATATGAAGGGAAAGTTACTGTTCTTACCTGGGGAGGTCTTACAGACATAGGAAAGTTTTCTTTTTACAGAACTATGGATAACAATTGCTGTAAGAAGTCAGCAGAGGTCATAGTAGGTATGAATACAAGCTTGGCAATACCAAGAAGTCTTACGAAATACTCAAGGCCCGAGCTTAATTTAAATGACTAGTAAATGAATGTTACCTAACAAAGGCAGGAATGCAGAAAATATCAAAATATATTGATAACTACCCTGAAAAGGATAGGACGGAATCCGAAAGTTATCAAGACAGTGCAGACCTTTATTGGGATAACTGAAAACAACCTCATGGAAGTACCTTTAAATAGCGAAAATCTCCTTGCTCAAATTCTTAGCTCCAACAATATGACCTTAGCCTACAAAAGGGTTAAGTCTAATAAAGGAAGCTATGGAATCGACAAGTTATCTACGGAAAACTTGCTAGAGTGGCTCCGCAGTAACAAGGAGTCATTAATCCAATCCATAAATGACGGGAAATATTCTCCTTTAGCCGTTCGCCGAGTTGAAATACCTAAAGAAGGTGGGAAAGTTCGGCTACTTGGAATACTAACTGCAGTAGATAGAGTAGTGCAGCAAAGTATTGCTCAGGTATTATCTCCTATCTATGAAAAGGAGTTTCACTCTAGTAGTCATGGGTTTAGGCCTAAAAGAGACTGTCATACTGCTTTAAAAGGAGTAAAGAATCACCTAGATAAGGGATACCAGTTCGTGGTAGGCTTAGAAAAGTAAAATTCGAAGAGAGTATTTTAGGTGCTGCTCAAGGAGGTCCCTTAAGTCCTTTACTTGGTAATATTATGTTACATGAATTAGACATGGAACTTGAAAGGCGAGGACTGCGCTTTATACGTTATGCGGATGACTGTTTAATCTTCTGTAAAAGTAAAAGAGCTTAACCAGGTGAAAGAAAGTATCACTAAGTTTATAGAAGAAGTACTTTATGTTAAAGTAAATAAAGAAAAAACAACTACTGGTTATATCAAGGGAAAGAAATTCCTAGGATATAGTTTTTATGTAACCAAAGGTAAAAAAATGGGCCTTCTATGTCCATCCCAAAAGTTATAGTAAACTCAAAAGAAAGGCTCAAAGAAATTACAAGTCGTAACAACGGAAAAAGATATGACAAATTAAAAGAATCCTTAAGACTATTCTAACAAGGATGGGTGTCGTATTTTGAACTAGCAAACATGTCAGCAAAGATTACAAGTATAGATAAATGGGTTCGTTTTCGAATGCGTAAGTTTATATGGAAGAGTTAGAAGAAAATAGGAACAAGAATGACAAATCTTAAAAGAAGGGTTAGGAGTCTGTTGTAGTCAAGCTTATCAGTGGGCAAATACTCGTAGAAGTTATTGTCGAACGGTCCTGATATTTATTCTAGAGACTACATTAAATAAACAAGTACTAAAACGAGCAGGCTATACATCTTTAAACGACATCTACTTAAAAGTATCGCAAAGTTAAGAACGGCCTTGGTACGGAATTGTATGCCAGGCAATGTCATTAAGTTAAGGAAAGATTATATGTTAATTTTCTGATTTTTAGGAGACTTATTATTTCTTCTTAATCTACTTTTATCTAAATCTCTAGGCAGCGATCTGCCAGGTCTAATAGGTATAGTA
>NZ_JBTXLS010000076.1:0-6987 GCF_054871665.1 Myroides sp. LJL115
TTTAAGCCACCCAATAGTACAGCTAGAAAACAAATAACGCTTACAAAGAGACTTAAAAAAGTCCTTTATAAGCGTTATTTTTTGTCTTTAAAAAAGCCGTTTCCTAAAAAGAGGCTACTTTATCAGTACCCTCAAAAGTACTCTAAACTTTTTGGGGTATTTTTTATGCATTGATTTGCTTTGCATTGGCTAATAAGTGCTTTTTCAAATCTTGTTCTGCATCTTTTAGTTCAATTTCAACCGCATGTCTTTTTTCTTTACCTTCTTGTTGAATTTTCACTATCTCTTCAATAGTAGAAATAATATCAGTATTTACTTTTCTAATCGTTTCAATATCTACAATTCCACGCTCTGTCTCCTTGGCAATTTGAATAGTAGAATTCTTTAAAATCTCACTGTTCTTAGAAAGCAATTGATTGGTAGCATCATTAACTGCTTGCTGAGCTCCAAGAGCCTGAGATGATCTAGCAAGTCCTAAAGTAAGGACCATTTGATTCTTCCAAAGTGGCAAGGTATTAACAATACTGCTTTGCAATTTTTCCATCAACATTAAACTATTGTTTTGCACCATTCTAATTTGAGGAGAAGACTGTAGAATAACCATTCTTGTTAATTTCAAATCGTGTACTTTTCTCTCAAAACGAACTACTTTTTGTTCGAAATCTTTATACTCTTGGATTTTTGATTGATCATTTGAATGTTCCACTTCTTTAAACATTGCAGGAAGAGTAACTTCTCTTAGTTCCTTTAGTTTTTGATCACCTGCTTCTATATACAAAGACAATTCTTTGAAATAGTTTTTATTTTCTTCAAAAAGCTTATCAAACATAGCCACATCTTTCATCATTAATTTATAATGACGCTCTAGTTGTAACTCCACTGCATTAATGTTATCTTCTACTTTAGAGTACTGGGTTTGCAACCTAGATATTTTTTTCTTTAAAGTATCAAAAAATGGAAATAAACTCTTTTTATTTGCAATGGATTCAAATGACTTTACGTCTTCCTTTAAGCCCATTAGAACATCGGTAGTTTCTCCCAAATCTTTAGTTTGAACGTGTTTTAAGATTTCTGAAGCAAAAGCACTAGCCTTTACTTGGCTAGCTGCTCCGAATTGAATCACTTGAGCAGTATCATCAAGATTAATACTATTTTTATACGATTCAATTTGTTGTAATTCACTAGTTGTAAAATCCACCTGAATTTGAGGTTCCAACACTTGTTGATCTTGAGTAATTTGAATGTCTTTTTCCATAACGTACTGCTATAATATTCCTTTATTTTTTAAATCCTGTAAATAAATCTGGGCATCTACTTCAATGTCCATATTTCGAAAGTTTCTTTGATTACTTAATTCCTCCTTGAAAGCTATAACGGCAAGAGCCAAAGTTTCTTTTAGCTTACTTTCAGCTTGTGCAATGATTTCATTGTTAATCTTGGAGCGCTCCACTTGGCTATATTGCTCTAAAATATTCTCAATCGAATAAGCATGCCTTTCTATAAATAAGTCACTTATGTGTTTATTATTCTTGGTAATTTCCTTGGTCAAGGCAATCATGTCGGAAATATTCCCTTGCACTTGTTTGTTTTCAATGATTTGCTGCCATTTCTGTAAACTGTCTACAAACGAAGATACGGACAAAACTTTAGAAATTTGATTTCGTCTCATAAAATCCACATAATCATAAGATTGAGCCCACTGTAATCTAATAATACTCTTTAAATCTACTCTTTGAAGAAAACTCTGTAAATACATGCCAATAACAACAGGTCCAGTTAAAAGTACACCAATCCACAAAACAATACTTACCGCATCGAACATACTACTGAGTCCTTGAAAAAAAACTTTAACTGCTAAAAGGGAAACTATAACTAAGTAAAGTAAACTACTTGGTAGTAAAGTCTTAATTTTGGCCTTAAAGCCCATATATAGCATAGCGATGAAAGGAATTCCGATTGGAAAGACCACTGCCAAAATACATAACCAACTTTGCTGTAACTCCCATTTGGTAGTTCTTTTTGTAAACCATCCCATTATAATAATCCTTTTGCTTTTAATAACGATATATAAACCTCTGACTCTGCATCCACTTGTAATACCTCTCTTTGAATCATACTAGACAATTCATTCTCAAAGGCACTTTTAGCCTTACTAATAACTATTTCTAACTTCTCACTTAATTCTAAATTATCTAAATTTTTTAAATAGCTCTGTTCCAATTCTACATACTGCTGTAGGATATTTAAAATAGCAGAATTATGTCTGGCGAAAAATAGTTCTGACTCCCTAGAGTCCTCCTGTAATATTAAAGAAGCGAGTCTTTGAAGTTCACTAATATCTTGCTTAATACTTTGTTTGTTTATCTGAGCTTTATAGATTTCTAATGCTTCGTTGAATAAAGCCTTTGAAGATTTCAACTCCTTTGTTGGATGAACTTGCTCATAAGTTACTTCATAGCTATAAGAGTGATTCTTTTGTAGATTCATATACTTCTTTAAATCTAAACGCTGAAGATACTCCCCTAAATGTAAAGAGATAAACAAAGTATAGACATAAAAACTCACTATACTAAATAGAATAACATAGGAAGCTTCCTGGTTAGCCAAAAGAATAAAAAGTGCTACAAATAAAAATAAAAAATAAAATAAAGCTATATATAAAGACTGTTTTGTCCAACGGGTCATATGAACAATAGCACCAAAGATATGAATTGCTAAAGGGGTTAATACACCTAAAGATAATATACTTGTTACCCCTACTACACCAAGAAGAACTAAGGCATTTTTTATCTCCCATCCTTTAGACTCATGCGTAAACCATCCCATATAAAATCACTATAAATTACGTCCTAAAGATATTGAAAAAACTGGCAAGTAGGTATAAAAAAAAAGCCCTGATTTACATCAGGGCTTTAATATATTCAAAATAGATAAAGATTATTTACCTTTTTCCATTCTTTCTTTTAATTCTGCAAGAGCGTCGATATCTCCTAAAGTCGTTTTCTCAGCAGCGTTAGAGCTAGCTTCTTGAGTTTTAACGATTTTTTCTTCTTCCTCACGGAAAATAGCAGTGTGAGATGCAACTACTCTTTTGAATTCTTTGTTGAATTCAATGATTTTGAAATCAGCTGATTCGCCTTTTTTCAATTTCTTACCATCTTCTTTCTCTAAGTGACGAGTTGGAATAAACGCAATTACGTCATCTTCGAATAATACAGTAGCTCCTTTGTCAACTAATTCAGAGATTTCTCCAGCGTGAACAGTTCCAACAGCGTAAGCATCTTCGTATTTATCCCAAGGATTAGCAGTAGTTTGTTTGTGTCCTAAAGATAATTTACGACCTTCTACGTCTAATTCTAATACAACAACATCTAATTTGTCTCCTACGTTTACAAACTCAGATGGGTGTTTGATTTTCTTAGTCCAAGATAAGTCAGAGATGTAAATTAATCCATCAATTCCTTCTTCTAATTCTACGAAAACACCAAAGTTTGTAAAGTTACGAACGATACCAACATGTTTAGATCCTACAGGATATTTAGATGTGATGTCAGTCCAAGGGTCTTGAGATAATTGTTTGATACCTAAAGACATTTTTCTTTCTTCTCTATCAAGAGTTAAGATAACTGCTTCTACTTCATCCCCTACTTTCACGAAATCTTGAGCTGATCTTAAGTGAGTAGACCAAGACATTTCAGAAACGTGGATTAAACCTTCAACTCCTTCAGCAACTTCGATAAATGCACCGTAGTCAGCTAAAACAACTACTTTACCTTTAACTTTATCACCTACATTTAAGTTTCCGTCTAAAGCATCCCATGGGTGAGCGTAAAGTTGTTTTAAACCTAATTGAATTCTTGTTTTCTCGTCATCAAAGTCTAAGATTACAACGTTCAATTTTTGGTCTAATTCTAATACCTCACTTGGGTGATTAATTCTTGACCAAGATAAGTCAGTGATATGGATTAATCCGTCAACTCCACCTAAGTCAATGAACACACCGTAAGAAGTAATGTTTTTAACAACACCTTCTAACACTTGTCCTTTTTGTAATTGACCGATGATTTCTTTTTTCTGGATTTCGATATCTGCTTCAATAAGAGCTTTATGAGAAACTACAACGTTTTTGAATTCGTGGTTAATTTTAACTACTTTGAATTCCATTGTTTTGTTCACATACTGATCGTAATCACGGATTGGTTTAACGTCAATTTGAGATCCAGGTAAGAATGCTTCGATTCCGAATACGTCAACGATCATACCACCTTTAGTTCTACATTTAACAAAACCATTAACGATTTCTCCAGTTTCGTGAGCAGCAATAACTCTATCCCAAGCTTTGATAGTACGAGCTTTTCTGTGAGATAAAACTAATTGACCATATTTATCTTCTCTTACGTCGATTAATACTTCAACTTTATCACCAACTTGTAAGTTTGGATTGTAACGGAATTCGTTTAATGAAATAACACCTTCAGACTTAGCATTGATATCAACAATTGCATCTCTGTCAGTAATCCTTACAACAACTCCTTCTACAACTTCTTCGTCATCTGTAGAGATAAATGTTTTTTCTACTAAGTTTTCAAACTCTTTTAATTGTACATCATCTACTGCATCGATACCATTTTCATAGTTATCCCAGTCAAAAGTGTTTAAGAACTCTTCTTGTGTTTTAATATTTTCAGACATAGCTGATAAAAATTTGTATTCTGTTATAAGTATAAGTCCCTAATATTCAATTATAAAGTAACAGAAGGATTTTACGTAAAATAAAATATACTCTTAGGGGACGCACTTGATCTAAAAGCTTGGCAAAATTACAACTATTTTCCAAACATACAATACATTTATTTCACTTTTTTTCACTTAACTCTTTATCTACAAAATTGTTACAAAAAAGAAACCCCCAGCCTAAGCTGAGGGAAGTAATAATAATATTTAAAAAGAAAATTTAATTCGATGTATGCAAAACTCTAGACAATCTCTTTCTAGCTTTGCGCTTTAAGAAAGTGCGTCTAAACCATTTGCTCTGGCTATATAGGTTCCAATTCATCATAGCAACACTTAGTAACACTATAAATAAACCACCAATTTGTAAGCTTGTAATTATATCGTCAGTAAAAAAGTAACTCAGCGCTACTGCTACAACTGGATTAACATAAGCATATGTACTCACTTCTGTAATTGGACGATTCTGAATTAACCATATATAAGAACCAAAGGCTAATATAGATCCAAATGTAATCAAATACCCAAGAGAAAACCAACCATCTATACTAACAGTACTTGGAGTAAAATCACTGATTTCTCCATTTACACTAGCTACAAAGGTAAATAAAACTCCAGCCGTAAGCATTTGCCAAGCTGTCTTTACCATTACGTGTAAGTCTTGTCCTTGCCTTGCATTATCATTCTTTGAATACTTAGAATATAAAGACCCTGCCGTCCAAGCAATAGAGCCTAAAATTAATAGGACCATACAAAAGATATTCAACCATTTTTGATCTTGATCTTCGGCAATCGTAATTTGTTCTATAAATAACATAATAACCCCAACAAATCCTAATAATAAACCTATTACAATTGGGCGACTACCAAAGTTATTTCTCCACTGAGGTTTATCTAAGATAATAAACCATAAAGCAGCAGCAGCAGCCATAATAGCAGCAATCCCACTAGATACATGTTGTTCAGCCCATATTAAAGCTCCCATGTCTAAGAACAATAGTAAAAAACCTGTAATACAAGCTTGCATTACCACGCGTTTATTAAAAAGCTTGAACCCTTTTAACTTACAAAATAAAAATAAAAGACTACTAGCCGCAGCGAAACGTAATGCCCCCAAGACAAAAGGCGTAAAGTCATTTAGTGCTTTATGTATAAAAAAGAAAGTTGACCCCCATACAAAGTACACTACCATGTAGGCAAATAAAACAGTACTATTATTGGTCTTATTAGCGATAGTTTTCATAAAATAGTTAATTGTAAAATAAAAACGCTTTAAAATTTATTTGTTGGTATAATGAGCTTATTGTCTTCTTTAACTGTTTGTAGTACAATAATAGTACGTGTAGAAATAATTCCTTGGATCTTAGATAATGAGTTTCTCATTAAATATACTAAAGCTAATGAATCACTTGTACGAACCTTTATCATATATCCATCATCTCCTGCAATATCATGCACTTCCAAAACCTCTGGAATTTGAGCAAGTAATTTACCTGTTTCCTCATCACCAATGATCTCATCTACTTTTATAAATATAAAAGAAAGCATTTTTTGATCAATTGCCTTAGGATTAATCTTTGCATTATATTCAAGAATAATTTCCTTTTGCTCTAACTTCTTTACACGCTCTAGTACAGCCGAAGGGGCCATACCAACTTCACGAGCTAACTCTGAGTTATTTATTTTGGCATTATCCTGCATCATGCGAAGGATCTTCAAGTCGATTTCATCTAAATTATATTCCATACCTTAATTTCAGAGTGCAAAGGTAATAAAAAAGAATATAATTCGGAAATATATTACTAAAAAAGAATTATATACATTCTATACTATTAAAAACAAAATACACATCGTTTTTAAAGCTACCATTAGAGTGTTTTTTTTACAATACTATGGAGTAGTTTTTTTTGAGTTTACTCCAAAAAAAAATCCCCAACATAAACATGTTGAGGATTTTATAAAAGAAGGGCGGCGTCATACTCTCCCACTGGTTAGCAGTACCATCTGCGCAAGCGGGCTTAACTTCTCTGTTCGAAATGGGAAGAGGTGAGCCCCGCTGCAATAACCACCCTAAATCGGTTGTCATCACTTTAGGATAACTAATATCTTTATATTAAGTTACTTAACTTTATTACTTTATACAGTAGTTTAAATCTTTATTAGAAAGTTGCCCTCTCCCTATATTGCTATAGGGAGAGAATACACATAAGCTTATGGGCTATTAGTACTACTCGACTCTGACATTACTGCCTTTAC
>NZ_JBTXLS010000077.1:0-6491 GCF_054871665.1 Myroides sp. LJL115
CCTTCATTAGGTAACATTCATTTACTACTCATTTAAATTAAGTTCAGTCCTTCAGTATTTCGTAAGACTTCTTGGTATTGCCAAGCTTGTATCCATACCTACTATGACTTCTGCTGACTTCTTACAGCAATTGTTATCCATAGTTCTGTAAAAAAAAACTTTCCTATGTCTGTAAGACCTCCCCAGGTAAGAACAGTAACTTTCCCCTCATATACCTGCTATATTTACCCTAAATATCTCCGTACAACTTTGGACTTCAGTTTGTTTAGCAACCTTATCCGATATTATTGAGCCTGATATAGTTTCTGTTCGTCAGGTCAAGGGTTTGCCTAGCGCTTCCTTCAGATTCCACCTTGCGATGGACACCCTTGCATTTGGCTAACACTTCCCGTTGTAAAGGCGTGTTCGGGACTTACACCCTAGAGTTACTACCCATGCTGGGCACACTAACAAAACAGGCTAGATAATATTATCTAGCCTGCTGTTCTGTTTATTCTCGCTTAACGAAAGACAATATCTCTAACAATCTCACTTTTTAATTCTTCATTTAAGAGAGAGATAATTTTACTTTTTCCATAGGTTAATTCTTCTCTTACAATTGGGGAAGAAAGAGCGACATACAATACATCCTTTCTCAATAAGATATCCAAGGTATAATTTTTTATACCTGGACCTAAAATATCCCCCCATGCTTGTTGGATACTAACATTGTTATACCCACTTTGCAAAGGTGTTTCCTTAATAATAATCTGTAGGATATCTCCTATAGTATTATTTTCACGAAGTCTTTTAGATGCATTGAATTTCTTCACGTGTATTATTTTAAAGTAAAAGGAACTGGTCGTTTATAGGTATAAATAATATCATTTTGGTTTTTAACAACTAACTCCTTATCATTCAATTTCATTAATTGTTCCTCCCAAGAAGAGTAATCTGTAGTGTATATTATCCAAGTAGAATCCTTTCGATAATCTATAACAAAATCTTCCGCTACTTCGTTAGTTAGATATTCGCCATTGAATTGAGGCATTACTTTAAAACGCTTACCTACACTTTGATTAACCTCAAAAAAATCAATACTTCCATTAATTGTAAAATCCTTTGTTGTCCCATCGGGCAATTGCACTCTAGCAATTTCCCAATAACCATTAAGAAGTTGTATTTCTTTCGGACTAATTGAAGAAGAACAACTAACAAAAAAAGCTACACAACTAAGTAGTAAGAAAATCTTAAAATACCTCATCTTTTAATTATTTAAAAAAAGAGTCTACAAACTCCACCTTATTAAAAACTTGAAGATCCTCAATACCTTCACCAACACCAATATATTTAACTGGTATTTGAAATTGATCCGATATCCCGATCACTACACCACCTTTAGCAGTACCATCTAACTTTGTTACGGCTAAACTTGTTAC
The DNA here is from genome assembly GCF_054871665.1 of Myroides sp. LJL115. Classification (NCBI taxonomy): domain Bacteria; kingdom Pseudomonadati; phylum Bacteroidota; class Flavobacteriia; order Flavobacteriales; family Flavobacteriaceae; genus Myroides; species Myroides sp. LJL115. The sequence continues at coordinate 1,419 of NZ_JBTXLS010000077.1, forward strand.
TTCTGTAGCAGCTGTAAACTGCTTAGCTTGCTCAAAAGCATTTTGCCCTGTAGAACCATCTAAAACTAACATTACATCGTGAGGAGCGTCGTGAATAACCTTTTGCATTACACGCTTAACCTTTGTTAACTCATTCATTAAATTAACTTTATTATGTAATCTACCTGCAGTATCAATGATTACAACATCGGCATTTTGAGTAACTGCAGATTGGAGAGTATCAAAAGCTACAGAGGCAGGATCACTCCCCATCTGTTGCTTAACAATTGGCACTCCCACTCTATCTGCCCAAACTTGAAGTTGATCGATTGCAGCAGCTCTAAATGTATCGGCAGCACCTAAAACAACATTTAGACCAGCTTTCTTAAATTGATAAGCTAACTTCCCTATCGTAGTAGTTTTTCCTGCACCATTAACTCCAACAACCATTATAACATATGGCTTTTTATCTTTAGGAATTTCAAACTCTGTTGCTTCTCCTGACTGCGTCTCAGATAATAGCCCAGCGATCTCTTCTCTTAATATCTTATTAAGCTCTTGGGTACCTACATATTTGTCTTGTGCTACACGCGCCTCAATACGATCGATAATTTTTAATGTAGTATTTACACCAACATCTGAACTTACAAGTACTTCTTCTAAATCATCTAGTACATCGTCATCTACTTTACTTTTCCCAGCAACTGCTTTGGTAAGTTTAGAGAAAAACGAGTCCTTAGACTTCTCTAGTCCTTTGTCAAGAGTTTCCTTCTTTTCAGAAGAAAATAATTTCTTAAAAAAACTCATAATAACCTTTTTTAACTAATACAAATATAGAAATATTAAGTAGACTTTATTCCAAAATAAATCCACAACTTCCATTAATCTAATAAAATAAAAAAAAGCCGTCTAAAAAGACGGCTTTTTCAAGATTTTTATAATGGTCAAATTACTTCTTTGCGAAGAATTCGTCTACGAAATCAGGAGCCATAACAGCTTCTACGAATGTGTAAGCACCTGTCTTTGGAGATTTCACCATTTTAATTGCTTTAGTCAACTTTTTAGAACCTGTTCTTAAAGCTGCTATAGATTTTTTTGCCATGACTACTAATTATTTAATTTCTTTGTGTACTGTTACTTTCTTCATGATAGGATTAAATTTTTTAATCTCTAATCTATCTGGAGTATTCTTCTTATTCTTAGTCGTGATGTATCTTGAAGTTCCTGGTAAACCAGACGCTTTATGTTCAGTACATTCTAAGATTACTTGTATTCTGTTACCTTTCTTTGCCATCGTATTCTATTTTTTATGGTCCCGATTACTTAACTAATCCTTTTACTTTTGCATCTTTCAATACAGCAGTAATACCTTTTTTATTAATTGTTTTTAATGCAGACGTTGATAATTTCAATGTTACCCATCTGTCTTCTTCAGCAATGTAGAAACGTTTTTTAACTAAGTTCACAGAAAACTTTCTCTTAGTTTTATTCATCGCGTGAGAAACGTTGTTTCCAACCATTGCTCTTTTACCAGTAATTTCACAAACTCTTGACATTATTTCTTATCTTTTATTTCAATATTCAAAATCAGGGTGCAAAGTAACGGAAAAGAAAATTATTATACAAAATATTTTCCGTTATTTTTTTATTATTTCTTTATATATCAATTCCAAACCCTTTGAAACAGCACAATTTACGACTCTTTCACGAGATCCATGGAATTGAAATTTTTTTGCAAAAACTTTGTTTGGAGTAGCAATTCCAATATAAACGGTTCCTACATCAGCACTAGAATCCCCTTTTTTAGGTCCTGCATTACCAGTTGTTGCAACTGCAAAATCGCTTGCAAATCGCAATTTTGCTTTTTTAGCCATTTCAATAGCTACTTGTTCGCTTACCACACTATATTTTTCTACACAGTATGGATCAACTCCTAATATATCTATTTTACTACTTGTTGCATAAGGAATTATTCCTCCTTTAAAATAAGTAGAGGCTCCAGGATTAGAATTGAACATTATTGCCAATCTTCCACCTGTACAACTTTCTGCAAAAGAAATAGTTTTATTTCTAATATGCAACTCTTTGGATATTATTTGCGAAAAATCTATATCCTCGTATCCTAAAATAAACTCAAACGCCTGAAAAGGAATACTTTGTAAAGATTGTTCTAATTTATTTTTTAATTCATTTTTGTCCTCTCCCCTAGCTGTCAAACGCAAATTCACCCTTCCTTGTAGGGGTAAATAAGCTAAAGTCACCTCCGAGGGTAAAGTATTTTCCCATGGAGCAAGAATTTGAGCTAACTCACTCTCTTCTATTGCATAGGTAGAAATACTTTTATGTAGAACAACATTTGATTTAAAATGTTGTTTTATATAATCTAAAACTTCTTCTTTCCAAATGGTTTTCATCTCTAAAGGAACTCCTGGTAAAATAATAAAGGTAGTATTTCCTTTACGCATTAACATACCTGGGGCAGTACCATAAGAGTTAAAAAAGACTTTAGCCAAAGAAGGTACTAAGGCCTGGTTAGCCTCAATATCCAATAATTCACTTGGATCTGGCTTTGCCAAAATAGCACATACTTGTTGCAATATCAAAGGATCCATTACAAAATGATCCTCGAAAAATTCGCAAAACACTTTTTTAGTAATGTCGTCTTTAGTAGGTCCGAGTCCACCAGTTAAAACAACTAAGTCTACTTGATTTATAAAGCTTGACATTATTTGCCTAATACTTCTGCTTTTATCGGCAATACTACAGATTTGAACTACTTCACAGCCAATTTGATCCAATTCCCTGGCAATAAAAGCAGAATTAGTATCCATTATTTGCCCTATGAGAATTTCATCTCCAATGGTAACAATACTTGCTGTCATACCTTTTGTAAACAAAAATCTTTTTTAATCTCCTTTTTTGCTTTCTTAACGTGTTCTTTAAAAGCTTTAAAGTTTTCCTTTACCTCTTTTATTTTTCCTTTGTCTTGAATCCATTTTTCTATAAAGCCAAACTCTTCCATAGCTTGATCAATACCTAAATACTCTAAAGAAGGCTTTAATTTCTCTAAATGCTTAGTTACTTTAGAATAGTTCTTTTTCTCTATTGCCCTTTTTATCTGTTTTAAACTATGTTTAGAATCAGCTAAAAACGCCTCCAATATGCTTTTTACTTTTACTTTATCATCATTATATCGACGACAAAGTGGTCCAACATCGTAATATAATGCCATAATGTTATTTTATAGATATACGGAATAATTCTTGTCCCTCTAGGCTTCCGCGTAATTCGTCACCTCTTTCTACTTTACCAACACCTACAGGAGTACCTGTAAAAATTAAATCTCCGGTTTTTAAAGTAAAATACTTAGATACCTCGCTAATTAACTCATCAATAGACCAAATCATTTGCTTGGTAGAAGCACTTTGAACCACATGTCCATTTTTACTCATTGAAAAATGCATATCGTTTAAGTCCTTCAATTCCTCTTTATTTATAAAATTGCCTACTACAGCAGATCCATCAAATCCTTTTGCCTTCTCCCATGGCAGACCTTTCTCTTTGAGTTTACTTTGTAAATCTCTAGCTGTAAAATCAATACCAACACTTACCTGATCGTAGTATTTATGGGCAAATTTAGGTTCAATAAACTTCCCTACTTTACATACTTTAACTACAACCTCTAGTTCATAATGAATATCAGTAGAGAAAAAAGGAATAACAAAAGGTATTTCTTTTCCTAACAAAGCAGTATCTGGTTTAATAAAGATAACTGGCTCACTTGGCCTTTCATTATTCAACTCTTCTATGTGCTCTACATAGTTTCTTCCAATGCAAATAATTTTCATTCGAAAATCTAATTTTATAGTTTATTATTAAGCTTACGTAATTTTATACCTGTAAGAACTTTTTTAGTATATAATGGGAAATCCGCATTTTGTATCCAACCATAGTAACCAGGTTCGTTTTCTAAAACATGCTCTACTAAAACTCCTTTGTGCTTACCAAAAGCAAAAACTTCTCTATTTTGCTCATCTAGAGCAATAAATCCAGCAAAGTCAACACTCTTTTTTCTAGTAGTGTATTCCGACAAAGCCTTCATATCATTCTCTAAATCCTTATAGCGATCAAGTTGAGCTTTTAAAATCTCATAAGTTGCATTGGTATCTGCTTCTGCTGAGTGCGCATTCTCCAGAGTTTGATCACAATAAAAACGATAAGCAGCACTTAAAGTTCGCTCTTCCTTTTTATGAAAAATAGTCTGAACATCTACTGAAACACGGTTACCCATGTCAAAATCGATACCTGCTCTTAACAACTCTTCAACTAATAGAGGAATATCAAATCTATCAGAATTAAATCCTGCTAAGTCTGAATCCTTAATCATTTGATATATAACTGGAGCTAATTCCCTAAAATGAGGTTCATTAGCAACTTTTTCATCCGTTATCCCATGAATACTTGTTGAATGTTCAGGAATTGGCATACCAGGGTTCACTAACCAAGTTTTGCTTTCCTTGTTACCATTGGGAAATACTTTTAAAATAGCAATTTCGACAATTCTATCTTTTGCAACGTCCACCCCTGTTGTTTCTAAATCGAAAAAACAAATGGGTCTATGTAATTTCAACTCCATTATTCTAAATTGTTTAATCACAAATATAATAAATGTAAATCACTACTGTGTTACATTAGCCTTATTGTTTTAGCATTATTTACTAATTAAGGACCTTGCAAATACCATGCAGCAAATATTTTATAGGGCAATAAAATGATTCCAATTCTGATTCACAAGACAAAATCACAGAAAAGCCTCTCTCTTTTAAAAACACAAAAGCAACTAAAAAGATAGGTTTTTAACAACCTTCACCAAAATAACCTTACGTATAATTAAAAAAAAAGGGGCTGTCTCTAAAGAAAAAGAGGCAGCCCTATTTTATTGCATTTTACGTCTGTGTGATTTTCGGTATTTTTCTAAATATGCGAAGCTCAGACATTGGAAAAATATATTTTCGGTATTTTGGTGTAAAAAGAGGCATTTTATGCCACTCTTTTTCTAATATTCTGTGCGATTGCCAATAATCCGAACTCTAA
>NZ_JBTXLS010000078.1:0-5850 GCF_054871665.1 Myroides sp. LJL115
TTTAAGCCACCCAATAGTACAGCTAGAAAACAAATAACGCTTACAAAGAGACTTAAAAAAGTCCTTTATAAGCGTTATTTTTTGTCTTTAAAAAAGCCGTTTCCTAAAAAGAGGCTACTTTATCAGTACCCTCCTCATTGAGTAGCTCCATTTTTTTTATTCTTTTAATATATTTCTAGAAATAACCACTTTCTGAATTTCTGTAGTACCTTCTCCAATTGTGCATAATTTAGAGTCACGGTAAAATTTCTCTACTGGGAAATCTTTTGTATAACCATACCCCCCATGAATCTGAACTGCCTCATTTGCTACTTTCACACAAACTTCCGATGCATACATCTTTGCCATTGCACCTAATTTAGTAACTGGCTTATGGTTATTCTTTAAAAAAGCTGCTTTGTGCAATAGAAGCTCAGATGCTTCAATCTCTGTAGCCATATCAGCTAATTTAAAACCAATGGCTTGAAAATCACAAATTGGCTTACCAAATTGAACTCTCTCTTTAGAATATTTCAAAGCAGCTTCATAAGCTCCCTTAGCAATTCCTAAAGATAGTGCTCCAATAGATATTCTACCACCATCTAAAACTTTCATAGCCTGAATAAATCCTTCTCCTACTTCACCTAGGCGATTCGCATCTGGAACACGGCAATTATCAAAAATAAGTTCAGCGGTTTCTGAAGCTCGCATTCCTAATTTATTCTCTTTCTTTCCACTTGAAAAACCAGGAGTTCCTTTCTCAACAACAAAAGCTGTCATTCCACGAGAATCTCCCTTTTCACCTGTACGTACAATTACAACAGCAATATCTCCAGAAATGGCGTGAGTAATAAAATTCTTAGCTCCATTTAAAATCCAATCATCTCCATCTTTAACCGCAGTAGTACTCATACCACCAGCATCTGAGCCTGTATTGTGTTCGGTTAATCCCCAAGCTCCAATAAATTCAGCCGTAGCCAATTTTGGTAACCATTTACTTTTTTGTTCTTCGTTACCAAACTCTAATAAGTGATTTGTACATAAAGAGTTGTGTGCTGCAACAGAAAGACCAATAGAAGAGTCTACTTTAGATATCTCCTCTACAATAGTTATATATTCATGGTACCCTAGTTCTGATCCTCCATATTTTTCAGGCACTAAAACTCCCATATACCCCATCTGCCCAAGTTTCTTGAATAAATCGATTGGGAAAGTTTGGTTCTCATCCCATTCCATAATAAAAGGACGTATATGTTGCTCTGCAAAATCTCTAATGGATTGAGCAATCATAGCTTGTGTTTCGTTATATTCAAAATTCATATTACTATATTTTAATTCCTAAAATCAAATATAAACTAAATAAATTAATATAAAAGTCCTAAAAACACAACATTCCATATATAAATATAGATGGCCTCCTTTTTTAGACAATAAACACTCTAAACATAACCAGTAGAAAAAAACACAAAAGAGTATAAAAATTACATTAAAACATTTGTAAACTATAAATCAAACACAGAGGAGCGTTTAGTATAAACTAGGTCCTTGATCTTAGCTAAGAAGGCTAGAGTTAGGTAAAAAGCAAAAGCCAACCCTAAAGTAAAAAAAGAAAGATAAATAAAAAAAAGACGAATTCTTGCCGCTTTAATTCCAATCCTCTCCCCTATTCTAGAGGAAACCCTAAAGCCATATTTTTCTAAAAAATACCTCAGATTATTTATCATGAACAAAAAATTAAGTAATTTCAAAATTACGATATTATTTTCATATCCTTACAGAATATAAATAAAACCTATTTAAACCTTAACTAAAAAAAACAATGAAATCTTTTTTATTCTACATCCTGTCCATAGTGACATTTACCATTCAGCCCATTTACTCCCAGGGACTAGAAGTATCCTACTCTATCTACAACAATGAACAGCTTTCTAACCAAGACAACCCTGTTTTATTAAGAACAACACCACTGGATTTCCTTATTTTGAATAAGAAACAAGCCATGGGTCAGGAATTAAATTATCCTTATGAACAGTTTTATTTTCAAACAAATCAAGACTCTTTATATTCTCTTGCATATTTAAGCCAAGATAAAAGCATAAAAACAATAAATACCCAAAGATATACTTCTTATAAGTTAGAGAAGGATACCAAAGAAATATTAGGATATCTATGTCATAAAGCAACAATTATCATCAATTCTAACACTTATACAATTTGGTATACAAAGGACAAAGGTCTATATGGTGGTCCTACTTTAATTGGTGCTGATCTAGGACTTGTTTTAGAATTAGACAGAAACAATACGCAAAAGACAATCGCGACCAAAATAGATAAAATCAAAAAAAATACTATAAACACACCTTCACAATGGAATAAAACCCCTAGCTTAAGTAAAGCGCAATATGACAAAGTTCTTTATAATAGCCGCTTTCAAAGTATTGAATTATTTGCTGATACTACAATTAACTTTGACCCTAATTCAACAGATACAATCCCTGGAGTTTACAAAGTAGCAAATGGAACAGTAGTGGTTAAGAAAATAAAATTTCCAAAAATACAACCAAATAGCAACGTATTTCTAAAACTTACCCAACACTCTAATGGAGATGCATACGATAGAACAGGGAGTGTTTTTATCCTGCCTACTGACAAAGAAATGGATGTACTAAAAGCACTAGAGCAAGGAGTTTCAAACCTACCTACATACACCGATAACCAAGGAAAAAATTACCAAGGAATGGTATCTACTTCTACTTATAATCCTGCAATAGAATTAATGAGATTTTTCACATCTTTTGGGGTTAAGCAATATAATCACATTAATTTTCTGGAAAAAAATTGGCAAGATGAGTCCTTGTTTATGCAAGAAATTTCAGAATTCACTCCAATTCTATCCGAACAAACTCACTACATAGGAGTCTACATTGGTAATTACGACAAAGGAGGACATAAAATTAATGCCCAAATCGATATACATCCTAGTTTATCTACTGTAGAGCAAAGCCAAGTAATACTACCATTATTCAACACCACTAATATCTTTGAGATGGCAGGACAGGCCTACCCTATAATGTTTTCGGACGAGAAAGGGCTTGTTGTAGAATTTGAGCTGGAGCATCCTCTTGAAAATGCACAATTACGCTATATCACCACAGGTCATGGAGGCTGGTCAGGTGGAGATGAGTTTAATCCAAAACTTAATAAAATAAGCTTAGATGATAGTACCCTAATCAGCTATTATCCTTGGAGACAAGATTGCGGATCTTACAGAGATTTTAATCCTGCCTCTGGGAATTTCACCAATGGACTTTCTTCCTCTGATTTAAGTAGATCCAATTGGTGCCCTGGCACAGTTACAAATCCAATTTGGATACCTATTGGTGATCTAACGGCTGGTAAGCATCGTATCACACTTCAAATTCCAATGGGAGCACCTCAGGGAAATAGCCAGAGCTATTGGTGTACTTCTGCAACTCTTTTCGGTCAATAATAAAAAAGCCACTTTTTAAAGTGGCTTTTTTATTATTATGTAAAGAAGTTCCAAGTGATTCCAAATCGCAAAGCAAAATCACGATAAGGATAGTTTGGAGCACTATAGTAATTATATCCTGTCATACTTGCATTAAAGTGCTCTAAGATCAAAAATATCTTAGCTGTACGAATTTTCATATCGATGAAGAAATCAAATACTGGATAGTCTCCAATCTGCACTCTGTCTTGTACAAAAAACGAACCCAATAAAGGATTAAAATCATTACCATAATACTTCGAAAAGTATTTAAAACTAATCCCCGTTTGGAACTTTAAGGCTTTATCAAAAAATGCATCTGAGTAATAAAGGGTATTTCTAGTTAAGAAAGCAGGTACATTAACAATGTTGTCTTCTTGTTTAACATGTTGGTATAAAATGGTATTATCTAATCCCCATTTTCCAAATCGAATATCCTTAGAAATTTGTAAAGAAAAATAGTCGATCGACTTGCCATATTGCTTAGGAGTAGTTATAATTTGATTTGGAATACCAAATTCATTATACACAGGATTATCATTAGAGAAATATAACTTATCCTGCATATTAGCATATACCCCAGTTAAGTTAAAATAAGGTGTATCTAAATAAAAGTCAAACTGATTAATCTTCTCATTCTTAAAATTATTATTCCAATTGTAACTTACATAATCACTTTGAAATAGATAATAGCTAAGATCTCCTAAACGGGAAACATTACTAAAAGACCCTCCTACTTTCCACTGGTCCTTTATATTGTAATCAGCAGAAATAATAATATTTCTAGAATTATCCTTACCTGCAGAAGCACTCAATAATGCAGAAGCATTTAAGCGATCTTTTTTATAAGAATATTTTCCTCCAAACAAAGTTATATCCTTAGTTAACTGATCTGGTATACGCACCCCTTGTATGTAAGCAATACTTTGGTAATGATAGCGATGATGATGAAAATCAACAAACGCCTCAAAGCGCCCAAATTCACTTGAATCGAAAGCAACTCCAACTTTATTAAAAAACTTATTATACCTTGTTTTATTATTTATAGAAGAAGTAAAAGCATCCCCAAAACGAAAAGTATCATCGTATATATTATTAATATCAGTTTGCTTAAATTCAAAAAACTTATCTTCATATACAAACTCATGGGTTAGGAGTAAGCCATTTGAAAAAGATTTGTTTAATTGGTATTGGTGATTTAAGAAAACTCGTTTACCTTTTAAAACCGTTTCAACATCCCTGAAGTAAACATTTAACCTCTCTCTTTTATTATAAGGTTTTTCACTAGACTCGAATAAATTTAAGTCACGTATCCCTCCATTTTGCCCGTTAGAAAAATCTTGCATTGTAAAGTGAGTACGTAACAAATACCTTTTATTCGGAGACTGATAACTAGCTCCAAAACGGAAATTACCATTAGAACTAAGTTCATTAATATATCTCCCCACAGAACGAAGTCCTTTATAACCTATAGAAAAATTGAAATTTTCACTAGTATTCATAGTGATAAAAGCATCTAAATTTTGTCCTTGCTTCATCACAGACTTATAGTATAAATCGGTATAAGGCGTTGGAACAGAATAATACTTAATATCTTCTATTTGTAAGTAAGCAAATTGCTGAGCTCGAAATCCGAAATCAGGAAACAACTCTTTTGCATTAGTATCAAATTTTAATGTATTATAGGTTTGCCCTACATTGGAAAAGGCAAGCAATCCGAAATTATCCTTACGAAGGTAATTATAGGTATAGTACTTTTTTATACTAAGTGCCGTATCTACAGCAATGGTATCATTTTTTATGGAAATTATCTTGTAATCTTTAATAGAGGCGATAGAATCCGTTTTCTTAGTATTACGAAGACTTTTAAATTCTTTTTCTTTTGGATCTTGCGGTTGATTAGAATCGTAATTCAACGTGTTAAAATCCATACCTTGTTGTGCTGTAGCTCCAAAGAAAAACAGCAACACAATTATGGTAAGATACTTATGCATACAAAAAATAGTTTTGACAAAGTTAAATCTATTTTTGAATTAAAATAATACTAGCCTATAGAATATGCCGAGTATACAATAAAAACAACATAGTATCTAAAAGTGTATAAAAAAAAATGGGGCTGTCTCAAATGAGATAGCCCCTTTTTTGTGCTTTTAAGTAAAAAACACCATTATAATTATTTGAATTACAATCTAATATACTTAAATTAGTATAAGTAATTCAAGTAAATATGGCAAAGCAAGCACCACGTTATAGACTTTACGATCAGAATCAAATGAGTTTGATTCCTCATTCTTTGGAAGATTTCATTCCTGCCTTGCATCCAGTACGCATTGTAAATAAGGTTATCGATGAATTGGACTTAA
>NZ_JBTXLS010000079.1:0-5690 GCF_054871665.1 Myroides sp. LJL115
GCTTTCGGATTCCGTCCTATCCTTTCCAAGGTAGTTATCAATATATTTTGATATTTTCTGCATTCCTGCCTTCATTAGGTAACATTCATTTACTACTCATTTAAATTAAGTTCAGTCCTTCAGTATTACGTAAGACTTCTTGGTATTGCCAAGCTTGTATCCATACCTACTATGACCTCTGCTGACTTCTTACAGCAATTGTTATCCATAGTTCTGTAAAAAAAAAACTTTCCTATGTCTGTAAGACCTCCCCAGGTAAGAACAGTAACTTTCCCCTCATATACCTGCTATATTTACCCTAAATATCTCCGTACAACTTTGGACTTTAGTTTGTTATGCAACCTTATCCGATATTATTGGGCCTGATATAGTTTCTGCTGGTCAGGTCAAGGGTTTGCCTAGCGCTTCCTTCAGATTCCACCTTGCGATGGACACCCTTGCATTTGGCTAACACTTCCCGTTGTAAAGGCGTGTTCGGGACTTACACCCTAGAGTTACTACCCATGCTGGGCACACTAAAATAAGGGGTCTTTTTTTAAAAAAAGACCCCTTATTTTATTCTCTATAATAAATTGATTCACATCACAATTTGAAAAGGTAGTACCCTATGGTAATTTCTTTAACACATAATTCTGTGCTAAAGTTCCCTCAATGATGTTCCCATCGGTGTCTAACATTACTATGTTACCCTCTTGCACTTTAAACTGAGAGATTTGATCTTTACCTTTTAATGTCACAATAGTACCTGTTTTATCCCAAGTAAAGCTACCTGTTTCCTGCATGGTACCATCTTGTTTATCCATGTAAACATCTTCTCTTTGGAAAGTACCATCAGGGTTTAACACAATAGTTACTTTAATACCAGGACAGTCTGCACATGGAATCACCCCTTGATAAGTACCGTCCCAGTCTACAGAATTTTGGGTAGTATGTCCATCCTGCCCAGTAAACTCCTGAGCAGGCGTAGTTTGTTCTGTAGTGCTTTGCTGCTCTTGCTTTTCTTTTGTTTCCGTTTTACAAGAGGTAAAACTTAAGGCTATAGCCAAAGCGCCAAATACTAATAAATTTGATTTTTTCATAGTTTTAGTTTTTTATATAATCTGCATTATTACAGCCAAAAGGCATTAGGGTTTAGTGTCTTTATAGCTTAGTTATTATTATCCATTAAAAAGAATTACTTTCTTTTTATAGCTACATCAGCACCTTGAAAGAACTCTTGATTTGTTTGGTATATCTTATATTTTACTTGGTAATCTTCTGGTACGTAAACCACAATTGGCATACGACCATTGTAGCGCATTAACTCAGGTTTGGCATAAACAAACTCATATTTTTTGTCTCTATCAGGACATCCCATTAATGTAGAGGCTACATTCCCGTCTGTTGTAAAATCGTAATACTTATATCCCCATCCTTGAAGATCTTTACTATCTAATACTCCAGATAAAGAATACTTATTACATCCATCCACTTCCATATATTTACCTACATATAATTCCACTTTCTTGTTATGGTCTAAATCAGAATGCGGTACTTCTATAACCACTTGTTTATATCCTTGTTTTGGAACTGGGAATATGGATAAATCCATTTTATCCACTGTACTTTGAGCAAAAGCCCCGAAAGATACTCCAAGAGCAACTACTAATAATTGAATTTTCTTTTTCATAGTAAAAATTTTTAGTCTAACCAAAATGGAATCTTATCCAAATTTACTCATTTTTTACTACAACAAAAAGCATTATTATAAAAAAACTTCACATAATTGAGCCAAAATCCTTTCTTTAAACAAATAGATTAACAAAATAACACTTAGGATAAGCCCCTACACCTCTACCCTTAGGATTTTTAGCAATATGGTTTAAAAATTACTCTTATAAACTATGGAAATCCAAGCAGACCAGTACCTAACTGTGTTAAAAAAAGTTTTATACCTAAAGTTTTTAACGGATATTGATTATAAAAAACTAAACAAATCGTCTCATTTTTTCTATTTGCCCCAATAAAAACAATTGCTAAATAAAAGTTTTTTATTATTTTTTTAAAAAAATTATATTATTAGAATTATAGTTGTACATTTGCATCGTATTAAAAAGGTAGGTGATAACCATGTTTAATGCTTATCAAAGGCAATAACAAAGCAAGTAAGCTTTAACTAGTCCCTTAATAAGCTAAACTCAAACCTATTTTTTGATTCTAGTGAAGATAAATATTTACGACCTAAGAGTGCTGTGTAAAAAACGCACGATTACATTAGGTCATAAATGCAAGCAGTGCCCTCAATCAATTCGTATTTTAATACGCATTGGTATTTAATTAAAAAATAAAGAGTTAAATCTTTGTACATAATTCAAATAAAAGCCCTACATTTATATTAAGCTGAGATCGTTAATACAGCGATATATAAATAATTAATAACAATACTGTGTTTAACCTTTATTATAAGGCAAACACATTTAAGTGCAAATGAATTTCAAAGACCTTTCTCTTTCTAGTGCCCTCTTAGAATCTATTGATAAAATAGGCTATAAAACACCTACATCCATACAAAGCCAAGCCATTCCTGCTATACTACAAAACAAAGATATCATAGGATGCGCTCAAACAGGTACAGGTAAGACGGCTGCTTTTGCTATTCCTATTTTAAATCAAATTTCTTTAAACCCTTCCGATTCCAATTCTATTGCTGCTTTAGTGGTTGTCCCAACTAGGGAATTAGCCCTACAAGTTGAAAAGACCTTTAAAGATATTGGAGGACCTTTAAAAATTAGGACAGCTAGTATATTTGGTGGAGTTCCAGTTAATGCACAAATAAGAACATTAAGACAAAACCCACAAGTACTTGTAGCCACTCCAGGAAGATTATTGGATTTTTTAGGTCAAAAAATTGTAAAAATATCGTCAATTAAGTATCTTGTATTAGATGAAGCAGATCAAATGCTAGATATGGGTTTTATACATGATATTAAGAAAGTCTTACAATTAACCCCATTAAAAAAACAAACTTTATTCTTCTCAGCAACTATGCCTGAGCCAATTGAAAAGTTTGCAAACACGATATTAAAAAAACCAGTAAAGGTACAAGTGAAAGCTAAAACCTTAACGGCACAAAAAATAGCTCAATATGTGTATTTTGCTGAAAAAGAGCAAAAGAAAGAGCTTTTAAAAAGTTTATTACTAAATAATTCCCAAGAACAAATCTTAGTTTTTACTCGTACCAAGCACGGAGCTAACAACTTAGTAAAATACTTGCAAAAAGCACAGATTAAATCGGCAGCGATTCATGGCAATAAAAGCCAAAGTGCTAGAGTCAAGGCTTTAAATGAATTTAAAAGCGGTAATAATAAGATTTTAATCGCCACGGATATTGCAGCAAGAGGAATCGATATTGACAAATTACCTTTTGTAATTAATTTTGAGATTCCAAATGTACCTGAAACCTATGTTCACCGTATTGGTAGAACTGGAAGGGCAGGTAAAAGTGGAGTTGCTATCTCACTGTGTTCTGCACAAGAGAAAAACGACTTAAAGAACATTCAAAAATTAACGGGAGTTAAACTTGCGATCAAAGATCAGCAAGACTAATTCTTTAACCTTAAATCTATTCTAAATATGGCTGATTCTTTTTCTAAAAAGGAAAATTCTAAAAAAAAGGCGCAAAAGCTCAATGAGAAAGCAAAACGAAGAGAAGAGCGTAAAAGCAACAACAATAAAGGAAAGTCTTTAGAAGAGATGTTTGTTTATGTAGATCAAAATGGAAATCTAACCGATGTTCATCCAGATCAACAAAAAGAAGAACAACAAAAGTTTACTAAGGCTATCCAAAGGGATACAATAGACAAAGAACACACAGGGGTAGTTACCTATTACAGTGATAAAGGCTACGGGTTTATCACCCAAGACAACTCAAAAGATAGCTTATTTGTACACAGTTCTGATGTGAGTACACCACTTACACAAGGAGATAAAGTTAGCTTTATAAAACAAAAAACAACCAAAGGCTTAAGAGCCTTAGACGTGAAAATCATATAATAATTTTTAATTTTAATTACCATGCAAGAAGGAATCGTAAAATTCTTCAACGAAACTAAAGGTTTCGGATTTATTACTCCACAAGACGGAGGACAAGACATCTTTGTTCACACTACAGGTTTAAACGAATCTATCCGTGAGAACGACCACGTTGTTTTTGAAGTAGAAAAAGGAAAAAAAGGACTTAACGCTGTTAACGTTCGTAGAGCATAATTAATAAGGTATTACTCCTTTCGGGAGTATTACTTCTTTTAAGAGTTGCACTAATTTAAGGCCTAAAGGCTGTTATTACTAAGTAATAACAGCCTTTTTTCATATAGTAAATTCTCTTGTAATACTACCCATAAAAAAAAAGCCTCCCTATAAAGGAAGGCTTTTGATAATATGAACTTTTAAACATTAAAAAGGTATGAGTCGAAAAAATAGTATAGATGAATCTATATAAATACCTTTTTTGTATGCTTATATCACTTTCTTTTTTAAACCCTTTGAGTTAATCATTGGACTTTAAGACTACAAAAATACATATAAAGTTTCATCTATCAAACTTAAAAAAGCTAAATTATTACCTCTAGATAAAAAATTTTTACTTCCGTAGCAAAGTATCTTTGAGGTTGTTTTATCTTTTATAGGAGCCTCCCACTCTTCAATATCATTCAAACTTATTGCATAGCTTAGTTTTTATTAACCTCTATTAAGCTTTGTAAGGCCACAGAATACTAAAGAATACTAGAAAAATAACCTTCTAAAGACCTTAAATATAAGCAGAGCTTCTAAAGTTTAACATTTGCCGTTTTTTACTATCTTATTTTTCACTATATTTGTTTAGCAATCAAGTACATAAAAGAGAATATATTTCTATATACCACCTTAAAAAAGACTAAGGGTAGATAAATATTATTTTATCAAACCCACTTTTTTTTAAAGCTATATAAGAAACCCTCTCCAAGGCATTGTATGTAATACTAACAGTAAGTTTCGCTTTTCCCTTATTATAGAAAAATTTTACATTAACCACTAATCAAAAAAAGACCTTGTTTTTTTAAAAACAAGGTCTTTTTTATGTGTGCCCAGCATGGACAGTAACTCTAGGGTGCAAGTCCCGAACACGCCTTTACAACGGGAAGTGTTAGCCAAATGCAAGGGTGTCCATCGTGAGGTGGAATCTGAAGGAAGCGCTAGGCAAACCCTTGACCTGACCAGCAGAAACTATATCAGGCCCAATAATATCGGATAAGGTTGCATAACAAACTAAAGTCCAAAGTTGTACGGAGATATTTAGGGTAAATATAGCAGGTATATGAGGGGAAAGTTACTGTTCTTACCTGGGGAGGTCTTACAGACATAGGAAAGTTTTTTTTTACAGAACTATGGATAACAATTGCTGTAAGAAGTCAGCAGAGGTCATAGTAGGTATGGATACAAGCTTGGCAATACCAAGAAGTCTTACGAAATACTGAAGGACTGAACTTAATTTAAATGAGTAGTAAATGAATGTTACCTAATGAAGGCAGGAATGCAGAAAATATCAAAATATATTGATAACTACCTTGGAAAGGATAGGACGGAATCCGAAAGCTACCAAGACAGTGCAGACCTTTATTGGGATAACTGAAAACAACCTCATGGAAGTACATTTTAGTAGCGAGAATCTCCTT
>NZ_JBTXLS010000080.1:0-4994 GCF_054871665.1 Myroides sp. LJL115
TTAAAGAATGTACATGGTTATAACCGTGCGGATTCTTATGGCCTTTCTTGTATGGAAATGCAAGGAGCTATCACGATTTTTACCGTAAATATTAAAAGAATACTCAAAATAGTGGATAATGAGTAGCTAATGGAGCTACTTTGTATAAAAGATAGTATAAGGCCTTTTTTTAGGCTGTTTAAGCCACTCAATAGTACAGCTAGAAAACAAATAACGCTTACAAAGAGACTTAAAAAAGTCTTTTATAAGCGTTATTTTTTGTCTTTAAAAAAGCTATTTCCTAAAAAGAGGCTACTTTATCAGTGCCCTCAAAATTTTAGTCGCTTTTTTTATTATTTGTCGTCTTGTTCTGTAGACTTTGCTTTTGCTTTACTTTTCATCAATTTAATAACAATTGGTAAAGTAGTAGCTAAAACTAAGAACAGAACTATAAATTCAATATAATCCTTTAAGTTGATTTGGTAGCTTTCTAAAAGCCAAACTTGAAGGTAATGACCTGCAAAGATCAATGAAGTAGCCCACAGAAATGAACTTATCACATTGTAGAACATAAAACGTTTTATATCCATTCTTACAATACCTGCGATAATGGGAGCAAATGTTCTTACTACAGGAAGAAAACGAGC
The DNA here is from genome assembly GCF_054871665.1 of Myroides sp. LJL115. Taxonomy (NCBI): domain Bacteria; kingdom Pseudomonadati; phylum Bacteroidota; class Flavobacteriia; order Flavobacteriales; family Flavobacteriaceae; genus Myroides; species Myroides sp. LJL115. The sequence goes on from NZ_JBTXLS010000080.1 coordinate 627, forward strand.
AAAAATGATTGCTCTACCTCCATGGCGCTCAAAGAATACTTTGGATTCATAAAGGTATTTCTTTTTGTAAATAAAATTGTCTTTCACATTATAGAGGTAATTTCCACTCTTAGCACCAAACCAATAACCAAAAGTATTTCCTATAATACCAGCTATGGCTACTAATGTGGCTAATAATGCTACATTTATAAAGTCACTATCGATGTTAAATAATTCTTGCATTAATGCAGTTGAATAAATACCAGCTAAAAATAGTAAGCTATCTCCTGGTAAGAAAAATCCTGCGAATAGGCCTGTTTCTGCAAAAACGATAAATAGGACTACATATATACCGATAGAATGACCGGCAATTTGTAAATTAATGTAAAATTCGGGGTTAATTAATTGTGCAATGTGAAACTCTTCCATGGTTTATTATATGTCTGTATTTGCTAATTTACTTGTGTCATTTGATTCAAATTTATCAATTGCCGCTGTCGATAATGCATTTCCTAATACGTTTGTCACACTTCTACCCATGTCACAAAAGTGATCAATTGGTAAAATAAAAGCAATCCCTTCTGGTGGAATACCAAACATAGCACACGTAGCTACAATTACAATCAAAGAAGCTCTAGGCACCCCAGCCACTCCTTTTGATGTTACCATTAAAACTAATAACATTAATATCTGATCTCCTAAGGTCATTGGTACATCATAAATTTGCGCAATAAATAAGCTGGCAAACGTAAGATACATCATACTTCCATCTAGGTTAAAAGAATACCCCAAAGGTAAGGTAAAAGATACAATTTTCGGCGAACATCCGAAAGCAGTTAAATTTTCTACTAACTTAGGAAATACAGCCTCACTACTTGTAGTAGAGAAAGCAATAAGAAGCGATTCTTTAACAGCTACTAATAGAGCCCATACTTTCTTTCCAAGTATTAAATATCCAACTCCGATTAGTACCATCCATAGTAATAATAAACCAAGGGCAAAAGCCCCTAAATACTTAGCGTAAGTATAGAAAATGGTTAAACCATATAGGGAAACTGCACTTGCAATTGCACCTAAAACACCAAGTGGAGCTGTCCACATAATGTAAGTAACCATCTTTAAGACTACTTGAGAAGTTCTATCTAAAAGTTTAATTACAACATTCCCTTTTTTTCCTAGAGAAGCTAAAGCTACACCAAAAAACACGGAGAAAACTACGATTTGTAAGATTTCATTGGTAGAAAACGCTTCGAAAACGCTTTTAGGTATTAGGTGTTCTACAAAGGATTGCAGACTTAGAGAATCTGTTTTTGAAAGTAATTCTGGGTCAGATGCTATATTATTTAAATCAAAATTTGCTCCTACACCTGGTTTGACCCAATTCACAAGTAGAAGTCCAATAGTTAGGGAAACAAAAGAGGCCGTTATAAACCATCCCATTGCCTTGGCACCAACTCTACCTACCATAGACATATCACCCATTTTGGCAATACCTACAACTAGTGTACAAAATACCAAAGGTGCAATAATCATTTGCACAAGGCGGATAAATATTGTTCCAAGAAGTTTTATATTAGTAGATACTCCTACAATATAATCAGGGAACCAATAATGGACAATACTTCCAATAAGCACCCCTATAATCAGGGCTGCAATAATAGCTATAAATAGTTTATTATTTTTCATAAAGAACAAAATTTGAGCGTGAAAGTACTTAAATTTTAGGAATAATCTAGCGCCAAACAAAAATTTAACCTCTAAAGTACTGTATTTATGGGCTTTTTGGCTGTATTAGTAGTTATATAAAGGCTTTTTCTCTGGTTTTAGGTCTCAAGTCATATCTATCTTTTTTTAAAGCTTTATAGCCCTAGAGTAGGGATATTTTTGTTTGGCGTGCAATAATCAAAAGAAAACACTAAATTTACGGACATATAAACTAACTAACCATGAAAAAAATATTTTTATTCGCCTTAGGATTGGCTTCTCTTACTGCCGTATCTCAGGAGGTGATGACCAAAGAACTCCTTTGGGAATTAGGCCGTGTTTCCCCAGTTGGAGTTACAAAAGATGGAAAGAATTTAATTTACAAAGTTAGCTACGCTAATATGGCTGAAGATAACTTTGATTCCAAGACATTTACTATCCCTGTAACCGGAGGTACTCCTGTTGAAATAACCGATTATAAAGATTTATTAAAAGATTCATCTATTTCCCCTGACGGTAAATTTATTTTATCTCATCAAGAGGTTAAAGTAAATAAAGTGTTAGGAAAAGATTTATATCCTTCCATGCAAAAAAGTGATGTTTATGTATATGATGGATTAGATTATAGACACTGGGATACTTGGAATGATGGTTCCCATAATCACGTTTTTTACCAAGCTTCTGATAAGGCAAGTCCTGCAATAGATATTATGGCAGGAGAACCATATGATGCTCCTCAAAAACCTTTTGGAGGACAGGAAGATTATGTATGGTCACCAAATAGTGAATCAATTATATACGCATCGAAGAAGCAATTTGGCACTGAATATGCAATAAGTACGGATACAGATTTATATGAATATAATCTAAAAACAAAACAAACCGTAAACTTAACACCAAATAATGATGGATATGATACAAATCCTGTATTTTCTCCTCAAGGTTATTTAACATGGTCTCAGATGAAAACTGCTGGATATGAGGCAGATAAAAATGATATTATCGTGCGTTATCAAGGTAAAGACCTTAACTTAACTGAACATTGGGATGGAAGTGCAGGCGGATTCAAATGGGATACCCAAGGTGAAAAGATTTACTTTACTGCGGCTACAGGTGGTACAATGCAATTATTCGTTGTGAATTTTCCTACTAAGAAAAATCCTAAGCCAGTTGTTAAACAGCTTACAGATGGAGATTTTGATATCAACTCTATTGTTGAAGTCCAAAAGGATAATATTTTAGTAACTCGTACTGATTTTAATCATGCTTCAGAGGTATATTCTTTTAACTTGAAAAATAGTGAGTTAACTCAGATTACCAAGGTTAATAATGCTATTTATGACAAGTTGTCCTTAAGTAAGAGTGAGAAGAGAATAGTTAAAACTAAGGATGGTAAGGATATGGTTGTTTGGGTTGTATATCCACCTAACTTTGATGAAAATAAGAAATACCCAACTCTTTTATATTGTCAAGGAGGACCTCAATCTGCTTTATCTCAGTTTTATTCTTTCCGATGGAATTTCCAGTTAATGGCCGCGGAAGGTTATATTATTGTTGCTCCTAATCGTCGTGGTATGCCAGGACATGGAGTAGAATGGAATGAGGCTATTAGTGGAGATTGGGCTGGAAAACCAATGGATGACTACTTAGCAGCTATTGATGATGTAGCAAAGGAAAAATATGTTGATTCTTCTCGTTTAGGTGCTGTAGGTGCCAGTTACGGAGGGTATTCTGTTTTCTATTTAGCTGGAATTCATGAAAACCGTTTTAAATCATTTATTTCTCATTGTGGAGTATTTGATTTACAAAGTATGTATGGAACAACAGAAGAGGTTTTCTTCACTAATTTTGATATCGGAGGTCCATACTGGGAAAAAGATAATAAAGTAGCTCAGAATGCTTATAACAATTTTAATCCAATAAATAATGTTGCAAAGTGGAATACTCCTATTTTGATTATACAGGGAGGTAAGGATTACCGTGTTCCAATTGGACAAGGACAAGAAGCTTTCCAAGCAGCGCAGTTACTTGGTGTAAAAAGTAGATTTGTTTATCTTCCAGAGGAAAATCACTGGGTAGTTAACCCTCAAAATGCTCAAGTGTGGCAAGGAGAATTCTTTAAGTGGTTAAAAGAAACACTTTAAGATAAATACCTTTTTAATAAAAGATAAAGAATCTTTTCTTTACTATAAGAAAGACGCTTATAAGAAATATTTATTTCTTGTAAGCGTTTTTTTAGTGTGCCCAGCATGGGTAGTAACTCTAGGGTGTAAGTCCCGAACACGCCTTTACAACGGGAAGTGTTAGCCAAATGCAAGGGTGTCCATCGCAAGGTGGAATCTGAAGGAAGCGCTAGGCAAACCCTTGACCTGACGAACAGAAACTATATCAGGCTCAATAATATCGGATAAGGTTGCTAAACAAACTGAAGTCCAAAGTTGTACGGAGATATTTAGGGTAAATATAGCAGGTATATGAGGGGAAAGTTACTGTTCTTACCTGGGGAGGTCTTACAGACATAGGAAAGTTTTTTTTTACAGAACTATGGATAACAATTGCTGTAAGAAGTCAGCAGAAGTCATAGTAGGTATGGATACAAGCTTGGCAATACCAAGAAGTCTTACGAAATACTGAAGGACTGAACTTAATTTAAATGAGTAGTAAATGAATGTTACCTAATGAAGG
>NZ_JBTXLS010000081.1:0-4826 GCF_054871665.1 Myroides sp. LJL115
TAAATTAAGTTCAGTCCTTCAGTATTACGTAAGACTTCTTGGTATTGCCAAGCTTGTATCCATACCTACTATGACCTCTGCTGACTTCTTACAGCAATTGTTATCCATAGTTCTGTAAAAAAAAAAAACTTTCCTATGTCTGTAAGACCTCCCCAGGTAAGAACAGTAACTTTCCCCTCATATACCTGCTATATTTACCCTAAATATCTCCGTACAACTTTGGACTTTAGTTTGTTATGCAACCTTATCCGATATTATTGGGCCTGATATAGTTTCTGTTCGTCAGGTCAAGGGTTTGCCTAGCGCTTCCTTCAGATTCCACCTCACGATGGACACCCTTGCATTTGGCTAACACTTCCCGTTGTAAAGGCGTGTTCGGGACTTGCACCCTAGAGTTACTGTCCATGCTGGGCACACATAAAAAAAGGGAACCTATAACTAATATAAGCTCCCTTGCTATCATTTTAAATCTATTTATTATTTCTTTTTCGAAATAACTTTTGTCAAATAATCTTTGCTTTTTTTAATTATAGCAAAAATCAACGGTGGATAAATTCATTTCTTTTAAGAATTCATTGGGCATATTTTCCAACTTTATAACTTGTTGATGACTTAAAATAAAGTTGTGGCTAACCCAACTTTTAGTATTATAAATCATTTCAAAGAGCTGAAATTTAAAATCCTCCACACTTAATTGGCTCAACTCAGATTTTTTGGCCTCAAAACCTGCTTGATTAAATGCTACTTTTTTCATTTATTTATTGTTTTGTTTGTTGCTTGTTGTTTGTTGTTTTTCACAGTAATTAAACTAAACCCACCTGATATCCTTCTTAAAATAAAATCTTATTACATAGAAAACATTATCAAAAAACTATTGGTTAAGTTGATTTGGCTAAAATCCGCTCGTTAATTTAGTTAAATTAAAGGAAGACCTTAATTATTTTCTGGCAATTTATTACAAAATAAATTATATACCAACACCCTATCAGTGAAATTCGTAAAATTCAAAAAAAATACAAAATTCACTTATCAATCTAAGAAATATTCAATTTTAAAGCATAAAAAAATAATAATATTCCAATATTATCTAAAATTAGACAGTGTATTACATCGAATAATTAACACTCTATTAGGAAATGTATGACAAGAAAAGGCAGAAAAAGCATAACAAGATGATTAAAAAAATCAAAAACTATATTAAATTAACCTTTAAATAGAAGTAAAAACCACAAAATTTAAAACATCCTGCATATAACAATCTATAATAGTGGGATTATCCATTTACTTTTTTGTTAGCAAAAAGTAAAAGAGACTGCGTATAATCTCCATCGAAATCAATTTTATATATCTTAGATATATAAAATTCATCGATTTCTTCAATCCATTCCCCATTTGGGGCTAGTTCCTCAAAGGCAAAACAGCTTTGATCATCATTCCCCATAAACCTACCTACTAGACAACTATTTTGATCTTTGAATTCCAAACAAAAGGCACCATATTTTAATGAAATAGCCTCTAGAGTAATCAAGATATTAGAATGTAGTTCCACGGGGGAATCTTCAAAGTTTATATGTTTAGCTTTTAAAACCTCTTGAATAAACAATAAATCCGCATCTGTTGTGATGGAAATTATCTTTTTACGATTTATAAGCTCATAGCCATCCATTATGTAATCCACTAGATTTTTTTTGATAAGAATCCAGTTTGATGTATATGCAAGTACGATCCCTACAATAGGTGAGTTAATTCTACCCTGAAGTTGTATACGGACTAATTGATTCAAATTATCTTTAACCATAAGGATGTAACTTAAAGTTTTAAACTAACACTAAGTAATGGAATATTATTTTGGTTTTACAATAATTAAATAACTATACATAGTGACTCTTCCTAAAATTAGTAAAAATAACCCAACATTTCTATTTTTATACAAAAAAAATACACAGGCCTAAGAATAACACAATCCTTTAATAACCAACCTAATAATCTCTTTTCCTTACAAAGGCATTGCCTAATATACCAACTACTTACTCCGACTACTTGTCTAAAATAGTATAAAGTAAAGGTTAATTGTAATTACCTTCCAAAATAAAGGACATGCCTTTTTTTATAATCCCCAAGAGCTATTTCTTTTTATTATACAAAATACAAACGCCTATCTACAGAATAGACAGGCGTTTATGGTAATGTGTTTTTATAATGAGATTAAATTTCTCTTGAAAAATAACTCATATGACGTAGTTTATTTTTTAAAGCTGTTGGTTCTATAATAAAATCATATTTTTTAGTAAAACCAAACTTCTGGCAAAGCTCGATACTAGCTTTATTCTCTTTTTCAAGACAATAAATAACCGATTTACTCAATGTATGTCCTTTACATATCTGTAAGAGAGTTTTTACGATTTGGCTTCCATACCCCTTTGCTTGAGCGGATTCTTTTAACCAAAGTCCCAACTCAGCGTTACGTTCATTAATATCGTGAATACCACAAGAACCTAAAAACTCTTTAGTATTCTTATCTAATACAGCCATAACCAAACAAGTTCCTCTTTGCTGCTCTATTTGAGAAATACGAATAAACTCCTTTATGATTTTATCATTTTCCATACTATCAAAGCTTAAATACTTTGCAACATTTGGAGTTAAGTTTTCAAAGTAATCTTTTAAGTGCTTTGGATCTATACACTCAAAGAGTAAATCTTCGCTCTGCCAGGTAGAATCTAAACTAAAAGGAATTCTTTTTTGATCTCTAACCATATTTAAGATAGTAGAGATTTCGTAAATCAAACCTTTATCAATCAAGTCCTTAGCTTCAGTACTTTCTATATTACTCTGGTATTCTAACAAAATTTGCTTGGTATAAAACCAAGGATCATCAAAAAGAAGATTAGTAGGGGTTTGAGCCCAAAGTAACTGATCTGCTTGCTCGTTTTCAAATTCTGGCCATAAATAAATAGAGTCATCCTCCCAAATCCATGAACCAAAATCCTTATTGTTAAACTGATCAGTATCCAAGAAAACCTCCCATTGTAAACCAACAGCTTTGGCAAGTTTAAGAAAGATTCTCAAGTACAAACTAATATTTTCTGGATCTTGTTGGAAAAACTTTATTAGATAAATCAGCACAATAGGACTAGTAATGGTTAATCCTCCCTTGTTTTCAATAGCATTTGCCAAGGTGATAAGACTCATTCGTTTATTGTGAGAATTACCTGTTTCAACAATATGTAAAAGAGCTCCTGTATCATTAGCTCGTCCATTAAAGTGCATTAATTGATCCCAAGGCACATCTCTATAATGCATTTTTATTAACTCCTCTATACTTTGTTTCATAGCTATCTTTACTTTTATCCATTAAAAAAGGGTTCTAAATAAATTAAAACCCTTTTTATATCTTATTTCTTACCGCCTTTGCGGTATTGTAACATATTTAAAATTTTAGTTTGCTCAATATTACGAACAAACTCATGATCAAAAACATAGCCTAATTTTTCCGCAATTTTAATGCTTCCACTATTGCTTTTCTCCACATTATAAATAATAAAGTCTACCGTTAAGTTATCATAGATAAACTGCTCTAAAGCCTTTATTAACTCTGTACCATATCCCTTACCAAATGCTGCTTCTTTTAACCAAATTCCCAAAGAAACACTTTCTTTTGAAATATCATGAATACCACAACAACCAATAAACTCACCACTTTGTTTATCTGAGGCAACTAAAGTAATATCTAAGCCCTTTTCTAACTGCCCAAGACTATAATTAATAAACCCTTGTGTGTCCTCTATTTTACCTGTAGGGATAAATGGTAAGAATTTTGCAACTGTTGGAGTTAAGGCCTCGAAAATAGCTTCTTTAAATTTATCATTAACTATTTCAAAATGCAAACGATCGGAATCAAATGCAATGGAAGTATCCATTCTCATAATGTCTATGTTTAATTTTGCTCTTTTGAGCAATTATAATGCTTATATAATCTTTTCTTTCGATAAGATAAAGTGCAAATGTACGAAAAACGCTAAATATGGACAGTGAAAGTGGAGAGCAATTTGACAAAAAATTCCAAGGTTTCCCTGATTCTGCAAGAAAGAAAGGAACATTTTACAATCTTGCGCCTTCTATGAAACCCAAAAAAGCCTGTTTTTTGCACAAAACGTATTTATATTACACAATTGGCAAAAAAAACCTACTCTCTTATCCTATTAACAATGAATGCTTTAAAAGAAAAGAGTAAAAAAAGTATAAAAAAAAACATAAATGCATTTGCACAAATGGAAAACTCGCAGTATGTTTGCCATGCAATTAAGAAGAAAACTTATAAGCAAAGGAGAGGTGCCGGAGTGGTAACGGAGCAGATTGCTAATCTGTCATCGGGTAACCGATGCCAGGGTTCGAGTCCCTGTCTCTCCGCAACTTTCGGGGTGTAGCGTAGCCCGGTCATCGCGCCTGGTTTGGGACCAGGAGGTCGCAGGTTCGAATCCTGCCACCCCGACGAAAGTTTAAGTTTTTATCTGATATTGCAACCTCGGGGTGTAGCGTAGCCCGGTCATCGCGCCTGGTTTGGGACCAGGAGGTCGCAGGTTCGAATCCTGCCACCCCGACAAAATACAAAATCCGTAAATAATTTTATTTATGGATTTTTTTATTTTATAATATCCCCTTAAATAGTACTTTCCAAACAGTTTCTACTCTTTACTTTGGATCAAGTGCAAAAGTTGGGGACTACGCAAAAAGTTGCGTTAATCTAAATAAGAAAAAAGCTTTATCTCTAACACCTCTATACATCGTTCTGAAGTGTTTTATTTTAGCATTGAAGGATTCCGCAG
>NZ_JBTXLS010000082.1:0-4056 GCF_054871665.1 Myroides sp. LJL115
TTGGAAAAATCACTCCAATGGAGAAATGGGAAATGGACAAACACTTGATTTTAAGCAAGAAAAAAGTAGCCTAAAACATTATACTTTTAAAAATCAAAAATACTCTAGGATTATAGGGGTTAAAACAATAAGTTCTTAAGGGTGGCAAACTTCCTATCATAGTAAATTCTGGATCTAATCCGTAATAGTTTGTAAGTGTCCATAAATTTTGGGCTTGTAAGTAAAATTTACAAGAATCTATTTTATACTTAGGAATCTTTAAAGAATAAGAAAGTGCGACATTTTTTAGTCGTATATAAGAGCCATCACTTACTGTGGCAGTACTTTTTAAGTAAGTTAGGGTTTGGTTAAACTGTGGTGATGAATAGTGAATGGCTTGAGTGTATCTGGCATTAGGATTGTCAGAAGACCATCGATTCAAGAATTCTTTTGGTAAATTTGTCATTGCTGCTCCTGGAGCTGTAGAAGAATAACTGTCTAGGTTATAAGAATCCTTCTTAACAAACTGAAATAAAAAGTCTAGATTGAAATTTTTGTAATTAAGACTATTCTGTAATCCTCCAAAGTACTTAGGACTTAAGTCTACTATTGCTTTCTGATCTGCACTGGTGAATTTACCGTCTATGTTATAGTCTTCAAACCGATATTGTCCTGTTCCTGGATCTAATCCTAAATAATTATAGAGTTTAGCTATATTTAATGGTTTGCCAATAATATAGGTGCTACTCTGGGTACCTGTTTCTAACCCAGGATATGAAATTAGTTTGTTTTTATTCCACGAGATATTGAAGCCAGTTGTCCAGTAAAAATTTTTTGAACGGATATTTGTAGTGTTTAATGTAAACTCCCATCCTTGATTTTCAACTAATGCAGGGAAATTCATTGTAATTTGATCAAATCCTGTTGTGCTTGGTAGTGTAGATCCTACTAATTGATTTCCAGATCTATTATTATAGTAAGCTACAGAAGTGTTTATTCTGTCTTTTAGAAAGCTAAGTTCTAATGCTCCTTCTATTTTTGTTGTTTTTTCCCAGCGATAATTAGGATTATATAATGCAGTAGGCCTAAGATTTAATTCATTACCATAGAAACTGTAATTAAGATCATATGTGTCGAGGTAGGCATAATCTCCTATATTATCACTACCTGTTATACCATAACTTCCTCGAAGTTTAGCAAAAGATAACCATTTCCAGTTTTTGCTAAAATTTTCTTTGGAGATTATCCAAGCCGTCCCCAAAGCGCCAAAGTTTCCAAATTTATTATTGGAAGCAAATCGGCTTGATCCATCTCTACGTGCTGTTAGATTTAATATGTACTTTTCGTCATATATATAATTTGCCCGTAAAAAAGCAGAAGTGTATTTATATTGAGTATTTGTATTTTGGTTTATATTTTTATTTTTTGCAGCTGAAATATTCGTTATGAATGTGTTAGAAGAAAAATTATTGCCTTCCAGACTTAGGAAATTACTTGTATTAATTGAGAGAGTTGTTCCTACGATAAAATTAAAAGCGTTTTTATTCCATTTTCTATTAAAATTTATTTGTGGTTCAATTAGATAAGATAAATTATTGTTTTGATTTATACTACTAGAAGAAACTTCACTAGTGTATCCAAAAGCAGGATTAAACCCCGTATGTGGTCTTAGTTGGGTATCTTCAAAATATGTTTTACTTATGCCGCTATTTATATTTAAAGTAGTAGAAGGTAGAAAGGTATATGATAATGTTGTATTTAATAAAAAGGTATTAATTTCATTCAGATAAGAAAATTCTAGTTGGGCTAAAGGGTTAGAGAATGTTCCATTTTCCCAATTTAAACTACCATCAGGAAGATAAAGTGAAGGTGCATTTGGCGGTAATTGAATTGTTTGCTGGATAAAATCTACATTAGGTAAATGATTAGTTTGGTTAGAATAATTTACAGTAGCGCCAATATTTAACTTATTGTTTCGAGAGCGCTGACTGAAATTTAAAAGTGCTGAGTTTCTTTTGTATCCTTTATCTGTAGGGTAAACTGTAGTGGTTTCATTATGACTAAGGTTAATATTAAAATTAGCTAATTCACTTCCACCAGATACTCCTAAAGAAACCGTTTTATCCACTGCGGTATCACCTATTAATTCTTTTTGCCAGTTGGTATATCTAGTTTGATCCCAGGTTCCATTTACATCATAATCGGTAGGACCATAAGGAACTCCACTATTGGCAAAAGCTTCCTTACGCATTTTTATATAGTCTTCTGTATTCATCATGTCCATGAACTCATTTACTTTACTAAACCCTAGAGAAGAGGATACAGTAAATTTAACATTCCCCTGTTTTCCTTTTTTAGTGGTAATAAGGATGACTCCATTCGCTCCTCTAGATCCATAAATAGCAGTAGCATCAGCATCTTTTAATACTTCAATACTCTCTATATCTGACGGAGGTATACTATTTAAGGGGGATATGTTTAAGGGGAACAATTTTGTATTTTGATTTATAGAATTTGATCCTAAGTTCTCTGAACTTATCGGAACGCCGTTTATGATATAAAGTGGTGCGTTTTTAGTTGTAGTATCTCCTAAAAAATTTCTACCTCTAATTTCTACTCTCATTCCCCCTCCTGGCGTTCCTGTAGCTTGTGTAATATCTACTCCAGCCATTCTTCCTTGAAGAGCCTGTAAAGGATTAATGACAGGTTGTAGTTCGATGTCTTTGGCTGTAACTCTTGCAATACTTCCTGTTCTTTCCTTATCTTTTACTGAATAGTATCCAGCATTAACTATTACCTCTTCTAGTTCTTGAGAGTTTTGTTGAAGTTCTAGGTCTATTATTCGCTTTTGGTTAATAGTTATTTCTTGACCACTGTATCCGATATAGGAAAATACTAAGGTCTCAGAAGGAGATGCTTGAATGGAATATTTACCATCTACATCTGTGATGGTAGCAGTGTTTTTGTTTTTTACTTGTACAACAACACCAGGTAAAGCTCCATTAAAATCTTTAATGGTTCCAGTGATGGTTACCTTTTGTTGTTCTTGTTCTATCCTAGTTGGGATAGAGTTAGCATGGAGTAAGCTAGGGGAAAAGCAAAGGCTGAGTAAAGCCATAGCTACGCCATATCCATAGATTGGAGTAAAATTTGATTTCATAAGTTTTAAATACTATTAAAAGGTTGGTCTTTAGTTTTACGCGCTTGTAGTTGTATTAGGCCACAACATTTACAAGGCTTTTTACTTACCTAAACAAAAAGGGAGAGAATAGATAAAGGCTTTAAAGACATTGTTTTGGGTTAATTGTAATCTATTCCTAATCTCTTACATCTTTCTCAGCTCTCCCAATATGAGAAAGAACGGAAAAGGAATAGATATAGAAATGCATTTGGCGTTGAGGTTAGTTTTCTCAATGCGCTAGTTTTGTTTGTTGGTGTTGGCTTGAAAAGTAGAAGTTAGGTTTGTGAGATACTTTGTAACCTGTGATCTTTCGTTTAATGTAAAGTACCTCTAACTTTTTTACATAAGAAAGCCCAATAGCAAGTGTCCAATTTGCATCCTAAGCTTACTTACGTCTTACCTTTCAAGCCTTTTTGTCATAGGCTTATTGTTTTAAAAGGTTGGTTAATAAATAGTATATGTTGTAGAGCGCATCAATACTCTACAATAGCTTTATGTCTAGGTATAGTATAGTTTATACCTACATAGGATAATCGTCATTTTATGGACAATGCAATGGGCATTGTAGATGGTATATTACACTGAAACAGTATAATACTAGGAGATATATGAGTTAAATAGAAATTTCTAGGTTGATATATTATTCTCACTACTCTAAGGCTGTTCTTAAGTATGGAGTGAATTGTCTTTAGGTTGTTTACAAAAGGAGAAAGGGCAATCATAGTCAGTTATTTTAATAAGGGTGGGCATGGATCTCCTGAGAAACCCACAAACCCCAACCCTATATTTAATATATAGCGATCAATAGCATTTTTAATACCTAGCTCTACCTACCAAAGCAGGTAGAGTATAGGTATAGATTGTCCTGTGCGCTATCCAAAATCCCTTTGAATATT
>NZ_JBTXLS010000083.1:0-4005 GCF_054871665.1 Myroides sp. LJL115
TACCTACAACTGAGGGTTTTTTTGATTTTAAAACAAATAAATATGTATATCAATATGTAGATCAATTAGGTAATGTAAGGCTATCTTATAGTGATAAAGACGGTAACAATAAGATAGAAACAGCTGAAATCATTGAGCAGATTAATTACTATCCATTCGGATTAGCCCATAAAGGTTATAATCAAAAGAATGATCCTTTAATGAAAGATTTTAAATACCAATACAATGGTAAAGAGAATCAAGAAGAACTAGGATTGAATGTTTATGATTACGGAGCTAGGAATTATGATGCAGCTATTGGTAGATGGATGAATGTGGATCCGTTAGCGGACCATCAAAACCAAATTGATAAATCTCCATACAATGCATTTTGGAACAATCCAGTTATGTATGATGACCCAGATGGACAATGTCCTTTCTGTCCTTGGTTAGATGCTGTGGTAGATGTTGGCTTTGTGCTGTATGATGTAGGTGTATTGATTCACGAGAAAGTAACCACAGGAAAAACAAGCAGTGCAAATTGGGCAGCTCTTGGTGCCGATGGTGCTTCTATATTGGTTCCAATGTCGGCAGGTGCGGGCGTAGCCGTAAGAGCAGGTGTAAAAGCAGCTAACAAGGTGGACAATTCTGTGGATGTTGCAAAGACTACCTCAAATATTGTTGAGAATGCGAAACAAGGAAAGCAATTTGAAGGTGTTGTTACAGATAACCTAAAACAAACGGGACATAAAAATGTAGCAGAGCAAGTTACTGTCAAACCGAATGGTGGTGGTAAAAATGTTCGCTTGGATAATGTCAGTACAAAAGATGGTCAAATAAAGCTCACAGATGCCAAATCATCGGCTACTGCACCACATACAAAAAATCAGAAAACAGGCTATCCAGCAATAGAGAAAAGTGGGGGAACTGTAGTAGGTAATAAAGGAGCTGCTCAAGGCTACTCAGCAGGAACTAAAATACCACCAACAAAAGTAGATATTATTAGACCTAAAGATATTAAACAATGACAGAGAGGGAATATTTAAAAAATGAGGTTTTGGTTCGTTTAGGCGATAAGATTAATTCTTTTGGATTTAAGCTATCAAAGTCTGCTTGTGAGTTTACTAAAAAAACTGATTTTGGATGGAATAAATATCAGATTGTATTTCTGCTTCGGGATGATGGATGGGAGCTTAAACCAAGTTTGTTAGTACGTTTTAATGTCGTGGAGAATCTGTTTCATCAGATTTCAGATTTTGATAAAAAGTATCAAAAAGGAACGCCAACCATAGGAACTTCTATTGAGGATTTAGACAATTCTTCAATGGCCTCAAAAAAAATTGGGTTGACAAATGAAACTCAAATTAATAGTATTGTAAAAGATTTGTTTGATTTGTTTAAAAATAGTGCAATACCTTTCTTTAATAAATATGATAACCTTTCTGAAATTGATAATAAGCTTAATTCTTGTTTAGAAGACACTTCATTAACGGGGGGTATTTTTAAGGGAACAAAATCTTTAATCACTGCAAAGTTGACGAAAAGAGAGGATTTTGATAAACTCGAAAGCGTTTATCAATCCTACTATGAGAATTTTTCAGATGGATTTTATTTACCTGAGTATTTGAGATTAAAAGAATTATTGAAAACCTGATTGCACGGATTTAAGGTGGCAGTCCGTGTGCGAAAAGAGTAATAAAGTGGATATCCAGACAAAATCCGTAGCGTTAGTTAAGTAGTTATTTTAATTCTTCTATTGTAAGGTGGTTTAAGGTTCTTATTGTAGCAGGTTTCAATATATTGAAATTACTTGTTCCTATTTAAAGTATTATTAGTAGGAAAGACAAGCGGGTATTTACCTTATGCAACAAGTAGTGGGAGTCGCGTTCTAATATTGCTAAATAATAAAGGTTATTGTTTGAAGTAAACTTACTTATAATAAGAATGGCAATATTTTAAAACTAACTCGTAATGGAGGCCCCATAGCCAATAAATTCACTCAGATAGACAACTTAAGCTATAGCTATGAAGCAGGAAGTAATAAACTTTCTAAAGTAGTAGATACTAGTGGTAACTTAGAAGGATTTAAAAAAGGAAACACCACAACTTCCGCAGATTATACCTATGATATATTTGGAAATCTTACGGTAGATAGAAATAAAAATATTACAAAAATTAGTTATAATTCTTTACATTTACCTGTAGAGTTAAACATTGGATCTAACAAGATTGCTTATCTGTATGATGCTAGTGGAAAGAAATTGCAAAAGAAAGTTACCCAGGGTACAAGTAACAGTACTACTGATTATTTAAATGGTTTTCAGTATGTAGATAATGTTTTAAGTTTTGTACCTACATCAGAAGGGTTCTTTGATTTTAAAACAAATAAATATGTTTATCAATATGTAGATCAACTGGGTAATGTAAGGCTATCTTATAGTGATAAAGACGGAAACAATAAGATAGAAACAGCTGAGATCATTGAGCAGATTAATTATTATCCATTTGGATTAGCTCATAAAGGCTATAATGAAAAGAACGATCCTTTAATGAAAGATTTTAAATACCAATACAATGGTAAAGAGAATCAAGAAGAATTAGGATTAAATGTATATGATTACGGAGCTAGGAATTACGATGCAGCTATTGGTAGATGGATGAACGTGGATCCGCTAGCGGAGAAGTATTATAATATTAATCCGTATGTTTATGTTGCTAATAACCCTATTAATGCAATTGATCCTGATGGTAGGGATATTATTTTTGTAATAAATAAAACAAGATATAAATTTGATGGGACTAATTTAGCTAATGCAAAAGGTCAAACAATGGGTACAAAGAATCTTGCAGGGACTCATGCGGGTAAAGTGTTAAATGCTTATATAGAAGTAGGTAAATTAGATAATCGCTTTCAAAAACAGATTCAAACTTTAGTGAAAAGTAAAAATGAGCATATTATTGATACAGATTCATATAGTTATAGTGGAGGGGCTGTTAAAGGAGGGACTGAGTTTACAAAAGAAAGTGAGAAAATAAGACAAGGAAAATCAGTAGGAAGTATAACAAATTATAATTTCAGTGAGGAAAACAAGAAAGAGTTTTTCAAAGCTACGGGAGTTATAAATACAGAGATAACTACTGTTGCTCATGAGTTAAGTCATCAATATGATTATGAAACAGGGAATATGCAAGATTCTTATGATATAGAAAGCAGTAACACAGACCCAACAGAAATACGTGCTGTTAGGAACGAGAATATAGCCCGTGACAGATTAGATCTCCCAAAACGAACAAAGTATGATGGAAAAGAAATTAATCCAAAAGAATTGAAATGAATAAAGTAATCTTACTAATTGTAATTATTCTTAATTTTTATTCTTGTAAAAGTCAAATTATTGAAGATAACGTATTGAGCTTAAGCTTTGATAAGATTATTGAAGAAGGAAAAGAATCAAAAAGTGGTTTTTTTGATTCACAGTATCTTTTTTTACAGGAAACAAAAGATACTATAGGAGTTATAAACCTTTTTGAATTAAAGAGATTTTATAAACAACATGAGAAAATAAATTCTATATCAGAGGAATTTGGAGTATTTGCTAAACGCGTAATCCAAAACGAAATTACTTTAGAGTGTTTGGATTTAATAAAATGTTTTGTATTAAATAAGAAGATAACAGATGAATACTATGATTTGAACTTTGAAAGTTTTAAAGAAAAGTATACAAGATTAAAATTTTCTAACAAAAAGTTACTCTTAAATATATCTGATTTAAATATATCTGAGATGTATTCTGTTATGTATTATTTTTATTTGAATGGATATTTTTCTGTTTTTGATGATTATGGAGGGGGATATGTGTCTAGTTATATTTTAGAAGAAGAAGTACCTCAATTAGATAGAAGGTGTAGCACCAACTGTGTCACAAAATTAATTATATCATATAAAAATGTAAATTAGTCTTATGAACACAAACAACAAAAAGAGCGGATTCGATTTCGAAAGTTTCAAAGAGCAGGCTATGGCCG
>NZ_JBTXLS010000084.1:0-3149 GCF_054871665.1 Myroides sp. LJL115
AAAAAATATATAGAAAGTACAAGTCGAAAGACATTGTAAGCACATAAGCAAAATAAGGGCGTATGGGGAATGCCTAGGCTCTCAGAGGCGATGAAGGACGTGATAAGCTGCGAAAAGCTACGGGGATCGGCACACACGAATTGATCCGTAGATATCCGAATGGGGCAACCCAGCATGTTGAAGACATGTTATCCGATAAGGAGGCGAACCTGCTGAACTGAAACATCTAAGTAGGCAGAGGAGAAGAAAACAAAAGTGATTCCGCTAGTAGTGGCGAGCGAACGCGGAATAGCCCAAACCAATGTTGTTACGGCAATATTGGGGTTGTAGGACCACGACATTTCTTGCGGATTGAATTAGAATAACCTGGAAAGGTTAACCATAGAGGGTGATAGTCCCGTATAAGTAAGAGAAGATAAGAATAGTGGTATCCTGAGTAGGTCGGGGCACGTGAAACCCTGATTGAATCTGGCGGGACCATCCGCTAAGGCTAAATACTCCTGAGAGACCGATAGTGAACCAGTACCGTGAGGGAAAGGTGAAAAGAACCGTGAATAACGGAGTGAAATAGATCCTGAAACCATACGCCTACAAGCGGTCGGAGCTTCTTTGTGAAGTGACGGCGTGCCTTTTGCATAATGAGCCTACGAGTTACCGTTGCTGGCAAGGATAAGGACTTCAGGTCTGGATCCGTAGCGAAAGCGAGTCTTAATAGGGCGCTTTAGTCAGTAGTGGTAGACGCGAAACCGTGTGATCTACCCATGGGCAGGTTGAAGTTTAGGTAACACTAAATGGAGGACCGAACCGATAAACGCTGAAAAGTTTTCGGATGACCTGTGGGTAGGGGTGAAAGGCCAATCAAACTCGGAAATAGCTCGTACTCCCCGAAATGCATTTAGGTGCAGCGATAATCATAGTTACTTAGAGGTAGAGCTACTGATTGGATGCGGGGGCTTCACCGCCTACCAATTCCTGACAAACTCCGAATGCTAAGTAATGTTTATTATCAGTGAGGGCATGGGTGCTAAGGTCCATGTCCGAGAGGGAAAGAACCCAGACCATCAGCTAAGGTCCCCAAATATATGCTAAGTTGAAAAAACGCGGTTTGATTGCCCAGACAGCTAGGATGTTGGCTTGGAAGCAGCCATTCATTTAAAGAGTGCGTAACAGCTCACTAGTCGAGCGATCGAGCATGGATAATAATCGGGCATAAGCATATTACCGAAGCTATGGATTTATACGTAAGTATGAGTGGTAGGGGAGCATTCTAACGGGGCTGAAGGTGATCTGTGAGGATTGCTGGACCTTTTAGAAAAGAAAATGTAGGCATAAGTAACGATAAGGGGTGCGAGAAACACCCCCGCCGTAAGACTAAGGTTTCCTCAGCTATGCTAATCAGCTGAGGGTTAGTCGGGACCTAAGGCACACCCGAAGGGGGACGTCGATGGCCAACGGGTTAATATTCCCGTACTACTTATAACAGTGATGGAGTGACACAGTGATGAAAGCACCGCGAACTGACGGAATAGTTCGTTGAAGCACGTACCTATAGGTCTGATAGTAAAATGCGTCGGACTTGGAGAAATGCGATAGTACTCGGAGTCTACGGACAAAGAGATAGTGTGCCTAAGGGCTGTCAAGAAAAGCTTCTAAACTTAGGTTATAAGTACCCGTACCGTAAACCGACACAGGTAGTCGAGGAGAGTATCCTAAGGCGCTCGAGAGATTCATGGCTAAGGAACTAGGCAAAATAGACCTGTAACTTCGGGAGAAAGGTCGCCAGCGCAAGCTGGCCGCAGTGAAGAGGTCCAGGCGACTGTTTATCAAAAACATAGGGCTCTGCAAAATCGTAAGATGAAGTATAGGGCCTGACACCTGCCCGGTGCTGGAAGGTTAAGAGGAGATGTTATTCGCAAGAAGAAGCATTGAATTGAAGCCCCAGTAAACGGCGGCCGTAACTATAACGGTCCTAAGGTAGCGAAATTCCTTGTCGGGTAAGTTCCGACCTGCACGAATGGTGCAACGATCTGGACACTGTCTCAGCCATGAGCTCGGTGAAATTGAAGTATCGGTGAAGATGCCGATTACCCGCAGTGGGACGAAAAGACCCTGTGCACCTTTACTATAGCTTAATATTGTTCTTGGATAAGTGATGTGTAGGATAGGTGGGAGACTTTGAAGTGGCGTCGCTAGGCGTTGTGGAGTCATTGTTGAAATACCACCCTTTGCTTATTTGAGATCTAACTCCCAATGCGGGAGGACATTGTTTGGTGGGTAGTTTGACTGGGGTGGTCGCCTCCAAAAGAGTAACGGAGGCTTCTAAAGGTTCCCTCAGCACGCTTGGTAACCGTGCGTAGAGTGCAATGGTATAAGGGAGCTTGACTGAGAGACTAACAAGTCGATCAGGTACGAAAGTAGAGCATAGTGATCCGGTGGTTCCGCATGGAAGGGCCATCGCTCAAAGGATAAAAGGTACGCCGGGGATAACAGGCTGATCTCCCCCAAGAGCTCATATCGACGGGGGGGTTTGGCACCTCGATGTCGGCTCGTCACATCCTGGGGCTGGAGAAGGTCCCAAGGGTTGGGCTGTTCGCCCATTAAAGTGGCACGCGAGCTGGGTTCAGAACGTCGTGAGACAGTTCGGTCTCTATCTACTGTGGGCGTTAGAAATTTGAGTGGATCTGATTCTAGTACGAGAGGACCGATTTGGACCAACCTCTAGTGTATCTGTTGTCTCGCCAGGGGCACCGCAGAGTAGCTACGTTGGGAAGGGATAAGCGCTGAAAGCATATAAGTGCGAAACCCACCACAAGATGAGATTTCTTTAAAGGGCCGTGGGAGATTACCACGTTGATAGGCTATAGATGTAAAGGCAGTAATGTCAGAGTCGAGTAGTACTAATAGCCCATAAGCTTATGTGTATTCTCTCCCTATAGCAATATAGGGAGAGGGCAACTTTCTAATAAAGATTTAGATAGCTGTATAAAGTAATAAAGTTAAGTAACTTAATATAAAGATATTAGTTATCCTAAAGTGATGACAACCGATTTAGGGTGGTTATTGCAGCGGGGCTCACCTCTTCCCATTTCGAACAGAGAAGTTAAGCCCGCTTGCGCAGATGGTACTGCTAACCAGTGGGAGAGTATGAC
>NZ_JBTXLS010000085.1:0-2869 GCF_054871665.1 Myroides sp. LJL115
AATACGTCCTTGAGAATATTCGATCACAAGAATATTACAGAGCCCTACCCATGTAATCACAAGAACCTTAATTTATACCTTAGAATAATTATTTAATCCCACAAGATGTACCTGGTCGGCTGGATACACCCCTATAAACCTAGAGTATTTTTAAGTTTTTAAAGTATAATGTTTTAGGCTGCTTTTTTCTTGCTTAAAATCAAGTGTTTGTCCATTTCCCATTTCTCCATTGGAGTGATTTTTCCAAGCAAGCCATGTAGTCTTTTGTTATTATAAAACACTACGTAGTTCTTTAATATTTGTTCTATTTGCCCAAAAGTAAAGTATTCGAACTTGGTGAAAACTTCTCTCCTTAAAGTACCATGGTATGCTTCTATATGAGCGTTTTCCTCTGGTGTTGCTACGTGTGTAAACTCTTGTGACACACCGACTAAAGAAAGATACTCCCTTACATTTTTAGCAATAAATTGACTTCCGTTATCTGATCTAATCACTACATTTTCAGGGTAATCTAACTCCTCGAAAAGCTCTGATAGTAGTTCTATTACCTGTTTTTGTTTAATATTAAAGCTGAAGTAGTCTTTTAATATTCTACGACTGTGTACGTCAATTACAGAAAGTAAGTACGCATTTTTCCCCTTTTGTGGTATCCATACCATTTTAATATCCATTTCGATGCATTCTAAAGGTCTTGTGGTCTTTACTTTACGATGCTGAACATACTTCTTATCTGAGTGATCTCTAGCTATACGAGTTTGTAAAAGCTTAGCAGCTTTCATGATACGATATACTTTTTTATGATTAATAGTGTATCCATCACGTTTAAGATACTCGCTCATTATGCGGTAACCACAATCCATAAAATCGTCCTCTAAAAGCTCTTTAATTGACTCTACAACAGTTTGTTCATTAACCCATCCATGGGTTTTATGATAGGTTAATAAAGTAGCTTTATTACCTTTAGGTTTGCCAGAACCTTTGAAATAGTAGGTACTTTCACTTAAACCAACCCAAAGTATTAGTTTAGCTCTACTAACTTGGTATTTAGCATAAAAGCTGTCTACCAGATCTTTTTTGGATCCGATGTCCCAAACTTTTTTTTTAGTAGTTCACGTTGAACTTCTAGCTCTATTTCTTTATCACTTAGTAACTTACGAAGAATCTTATTCTCTTCTTCTGCTTTTTTAAGTTCTTTTGATTTATCAGATACAGCAGGCTTTAATCCCGATTCTCCCTGAGAATCGAATTTCTTCTTCCATGAGTAGAAAGTACCTGTACTTAAACTGTGTTTACGACAAGTTTCTATTGCCCCGTATTCTTCTGCTTCCTGTAAAATTGATAGCTTTTCCGATAAGCTCCATTTCTTATATTTCATAAGTCCAAAGTTATGTAATTAATTTATTAATTTCACTCCAGCTTATTTAGGGGCTAATATACCATTATCCTAAAAAAGATAAGTTATTTGGCAAACAACTTTCTAAACAGTATAAACCATATTTAGCGATACAAAATTCTGAACAAAATTTAAGATATCATTATTTTATTCCTGAACAAAATCAAGAAACTTTATCAAAAGGTGAAATAGCACTTATTTTAAAACTAAACTCATTACGATTAATGTATCTTGATAATGTAGCTTATTTACATTCAATGTTTACATATTCTCCAGTAATTAGACTGCCACAAATAGGAAAGTCAATTAATTTAGAATTATCACATTTAGAAAGGGTAACTCCTAAAAAACAATCTACTATTTCTAATATCGAAAAATTCGGAAAAAAATTAAGAAAACTTACTTTAGATAACACATATGAAAATTACATACAAAATAGAAATGGTCAAATATTTGTTATCTCGGATTTACCATTAGAATGGTTATATCTAGATAAACATCCTTTATGCTTTACACATGACATATGTAGGTTACCAGAATTTAATCTAAACTCAATTGTTAATAATGCTATTCATCTTCAAAGAAATCTATATCAAATTCCTGAAGATATAATTAATAAAACTCTTGTTGTACATTGTGCATCTAAGGATGATGCTTTAATGAATAAAATGTTTTCTTTAATCGATGATTATAAAGAAAAATTAGGTTTTATATCAGTAAAATGTTCAACTATTATTGAGATAAGTGAAGCAATAAAAAAGCATAAGCCTGAATTATTGATTTTTGATTGTCATGGAGCTTCTGATCGAAATGAATTATCGTCTTATTTAATTATAGACAAAGAAAAAAAAGAATTTTTAACTGGAGAAAATATTGTAAAATATGGAATTAGTGCACCATTAGTATTTCTTTCGGCTTGTGAAACTTTTCCAAACTATGGATATGTTAAACTCCTTTCCGACGCATTTATGGAAACTGGAGCTTATTGCATAACAACAACTTTTTTATCTATAAAAATTATTGATGCTGCAACAGTAATTATTAGGTTGCTAAACAACTTGCATCAATTGAAATCTAATTCATATCATTTAAATTGGTTAAATTTCTTATCACACATACTAAGAAGCTCTTTAGTTTATGAGACAATTAATAAATCTAGGAAATACCTTAAAGAAGAGATAACAAATGACGAAATTACAAGAATAGTAACAAAATTAATGAGATTTGAAGATAGAATTGAAGCTTTTCATGATTTAAATATTTTAATTCAAGAAAAATCCGAAAAAAAGATTACATTCAATCAACTGGATAATGAATGGTTATCATATTCTATAATAGGTAGGGCTGACTGGACATTCCGACGAAAGCGCACCAGCAATCCGGAAAGTGCACCAGTTAAAACAACTGACCTTAAAACTCTCCGTACTTCACTGATTTAAGTAAAGTTAATAATTTTTTCTTGATCTTAGTGATTTT
>NZ_JBTXLS010000086.1:0-2626 GCF_054871665.1 Myroides sp. LJL115
CTACTTTAGTAATATTGAAATGCTCTACCAAGTACTCTGGTAGGATTAATTTTAGTAATTCTTTGCTGTCCATCATAACACAAAGATATTATTTTATCTTTTCCTCCCCAAGTTTTGTACCTGATCCCATATTTGTTATTAGTTTGGATATTAAAAAGGCCTTCGGTTTATGATGTAGAAGTTTATTATATTTTTGTTCCTGCTTTGGTTTTTATAGGATTGATAATACTCTACTATGTATTTATGTATTCTAAAAAAGCAGAGATATTACCTTGGTTTTATGTATGTTTAGGTTTTCTAGTTATTATTCTCTTATATAAATCAGGATTTGGTCAGATAGATATCCATCTTAAGAATTTACTTAACTCATCTAAAATTCCCAAGTATGACAGTAGCTATCAGGATATTAATCAAGAGTCAGTTTTAGGAAATGGCAACTATCTCCTTACTATGCAATTTAGTAGTGATGAGCCCATCAAGACCTGGTATAACTCTAAAAACGAACTTATTGTTATCACTGAAAAGATCAAAGGTAATTCTCATTCGGATATTTATGAGGGGAGTGTTTATTGTGCTAAGTTGGATTTGGATGGAAATTTAGCGGATAGATTATCCTATGTGCGCAACCGTAAAGGGGGATGGGATAGTGATCTGTTCTTTGTTGGTTATCATATAAACTTGGGTGATTTGACTTATCATACATGGGCTTTAGATGGAGACACAAGTAAGCGGAATATCTCTGTGATCAATGAAAACTTGCAAATGACTTTAGAGCAGCAAGAAAAAGAATATATCAATATAGCTAAGAACTATCTATTTTTCACTGTTTATGGTACAGGTAGAAATAAGTATAGTATACTTGTTTTTATTGATCATGGGCAGTGTAAAGCTTTCTATTTTGATTTTTATCCCCAAGATGGTTGGTTACAAAGTCGTGGTAATACAAATAACAATATATTCACTACTTTTTCTAGAGAGAAATTACAATGGGTACCTATAGAATCTCCTAAAGTGCAGTACAAATATTATTACAAAGTAAAGCGTATTGGAGGTACCTCAAACATAGGGGGGAATACTAGAAGTACTAAATGGGAATATTGGGATGGAATTCTTTATACGGACTTATTGGTAGGTAGGGATACCGTAAAAATCAAAGAAAAGCTATGGATGAACGATGATGGTTTTATGGATAATGTAACTATTAAAGGAAAGACTTTAGGTCATGTGGTGTTCACACCTTATATTCTATTGCAAGACCCAGAGGTAAACTATCAATTGTTAAATCGTGGTGACATAAAAATACATGTCATACAGCCCAAGGCATTAAAAAAATAGAACAGAATAAAGGTATGTTAACTAAAAATAAATTCTGCAGGGATCCTTTTAATGAAAAATAATGTTGAAGTTCATCCTTACACGGTCAGTTAGGGTACTTATAATTTAAAACAAAAGTACCTTGTAGATATAAGAAAGGATACTTTACTTCATAATAAAAAAGAGTCTTCTAAAAAAAATAGAAGACTCTTTTTTATTATTATTCTTATCCGTTAGAATAAATATCCAATTGGCTGTGACTGCGATCAGATTCGAACTGACACGTCTTGCGACACCACCCCCTCAAGATGGCGAGTCTACCAATTCCTCCACGCAGCCTTGTTGTTAGTATTTTCAATATATTATTGTTTTACTAATACAAATGCAAAAGTAATAGAATAAAATTACTGTGCAAGCCTGCAAGGTGTTTTTTATATATAGGATAGTGTTCTTTTTTCTAGTTATATATATACTACTTTTTAGGTACTTTCTTTTTCTTCGATTTGTTTATCGGAAGAATCATGAGATATATTATTTTGTTTATCGGATGTTTTACCACTAGATATAAACAAGATAAGTGCTACCACTAATAATACACAAACGATTACGAATATAAGAATCATTAAAGCGCCATTACTAAAATTGTATAAGGGAATGTTGTTAAGAGTCATAGTGTGAATTTTTAAATGAACTCTTACTAAATTAACTAATATTTTTAATATAAATTATGATAATTATCATTATTATAGGTGATTTTTACATGTCACTACTTTTTTTTGATATTCTATGCGTTTGTGCGTTGTAAAAAAATATCATTATACTTAAAAATAGGGCGTTTTTTCTTTTTTTTATATTTAAATCCTAATTTAGTTTGTATATCCGTTCAAATAGTATAAATTTGCACTATAATAATCCGAAAGGAATTTTGGTAAAGACTCGATAGCTCAGTTGGTAGAGCACAACACTTTTAATGTTGGGGTCCTGGGTTCGAGCCCCAGTCGGGTCACAAAGCAAAGCTTCACAGTTAATGTGAAGCTTTTTTTTATGTGTGCCCAGCATGGACAGTAACTCTAGGGTGCAAGTCCCGAACACGCCTTTACAACGGGAAGTGTTAGCCAAATGCAAGGGTGTCCATCGTGAGGTGGAATCTGAAGGAAGCGCTAGGCAAACCCTTGACCTGACGAACAGAAACTATATCAGGCCCAATAATATCGGATAAGGTTGCATAACAAACTAAAGTCCAAAGTTGTACGGAGATATTTAGGGTAAATATAGCAGGTATATGAGGGGAAAGTTACTGTTCTTACCTGGG
>NZ_JBTXLS010000087.1:0-2579 GCF_054871665.1 Myroides sp. LJL115
TTAGAGTTCGGATTATTGGCAATCGCACAGAATATTAGAAAAAGAGTGGCATAAAATGCCTCTTTTTACACCAAAATACCGAAAATATATTTTTCCAATGTCTGAGCTTCGCATATTTAGAAAAATACCGAAAATCACACAGAAGTAAAATGCAAAAAAATAGGGCTGTCTCTTTTTCTTTAGAGACAGCCCCTTTTTTTATATAGTAATGTTTTTTATCTATTTATTTATCAGATAATAAAGTATATTCGTATTAATTAACACTTATAGAATTTATGAAAAAAATTATTTTAATTCTTACCGCTTTTCTCTTATTAGGACCTAATCAAATAAGAGCAAACGAAGGTATGTGGTTTTTGATGTTCATTGAACGCTTGAACCAAACAGATATGGAAAAGATGGGGCTGCAATTAACTGCAGAAGAAATCTACAGTATAAATAACCACTCTTTAAAAGACGCTATTGTACAATTCGATGGAGGATGTACAGCTGAGATTGTTTCAAAGGAAGGTTTGTTGTTTACTAACCACCATTGTGGATATGATAAAATAGCGGACTTAGCTACTCCTGAGGATGATATTCTAACGAATGGTTTCTGGGCTAAGGACAAAGCTTCGGAACGACATGCGGAAGGTTTATCTGTACGTTTTTTTGTGCGTATGGATAATGTTACAGATCGCATCTTAGGTGTGGTAAATGATCAGATGAACGAAGCAGAGCGTGAGAAGGCAATTAACCAAGAAATTGAAAAAATCCAAAAAGAGAATAACGAAAACGGAAAGTATACTGTATCAGTGAAATCCTTTTTTCAAGGAAATGAATTTTACTATTTTGTGTATGAAGACTTCCAAGATGTTCGTTTAGTAGGAACACCTCCTAATAGTATTGGGAAATTTGGTGGAGATACAGATAACTGGGAATGGCCAAGACATACTGGTGACTTTTCTATCTTCAGAGTATATACAGACAAAGATGGTAACCCAGCTAAATACTCTTCGGATAATATTCCTTTAAATCCAAAACACTATTTACCTGTTTCAATTAAGGGGATTCAAGAAGATGACTTCGCTATGATTTTAGGATACCCTGGTAGAACAAATCGTTGGATGCCTGCTCAAGGGGTATATCAAAATATTGAATTTGCATACCCAGCTTGGGTAGAAGGATCGAAGTTAGGTATGGATGTGATGAAAAAGCACATGGATAAAAATGACCAAGTTCGATTAAACTATGCGTCTAAATATGCTGGAGTTGCTAATTATTGGAAGAATCGTCAAGGAATGATCGATGCTTTAAATGAGCACAAAACAGTTCAGACCAAAACCAAAGAAGAAGAAGCTTTTAATGCTTGGGCAAACCAACCTGAGAACAAAGAAGAATATGGGCAGGTGATTGCGGATTTGAATGCTTATTATGCAGCTACAAATCAAAAAGCAAAACACGATAATTATTTAACCACTATGCTTCGTACTTCTGCTATGATTGGTTTACCAAGTCGTATGGAAAGAAATCTATCAGAATATATTGCATTACCAAAAAGCAAACGTACCAAAGAACTTCCAGCTTTAAAGCAATTGGTTCATGAGAGATTCTTAGGAGTAGATCAGGCTTTAGAAAAAGAAATGCTTGCTAATCAACTTTCTCTTTATTGGCAAAGAAATCAGGGATATCCAGTATCTCAATATGTGCAGGAAATAGCCAAAGAGTATAACGGAGATTTCCAGACATATGTTTCCAAAGTTTTTGATACGAGTATTTTTGCTAGTGAAGCTTCTTTAGATAGCTTCTTAAAGAATCCTTCTGAGACAGTATTGGAGAAAGACCCTTTACTTCTTCTAAGTAAAGATTTAATGCAAATGTATCGTCTTAAGAGTGACGAGTTGGCAAAATTAGAGGACAAGTATTTACGTGCATATAGATTATTTGTTGCTGGTATTTTGAAAAATGATCCACAAGGTAAATACTATCCAGATGCAAACTCTACTTTGCGTTTAAGCTATGGAGCAGTTACACCTTTACCTAGAAATGGAAAAGTGAACGATGCTAGTGAAAACTGGTTTACTACTTTAGATGGAACCATTGCTAAGCATGTTCCAGGTGATGAGGAATTCGAAGTGCCTAGTAAATTAATCCAGTTGAATCAAGAAAAAGACTATGGTAGATATGCCGATAAACAAGGTGCTTTACCGGTTAACTTTTTAACCAATCACGATATCACAGGTGGAAATTCTGGTTCACCTGTTTTGAATGGCAAAGGGGAATTAATTGGTTTAGCCTTTGATGGAAATATTGAAGCAATGGCAGGAGATGTTATTTTTGATCCTGAATTACAAAGAGCAATTAATGTTGATATACGCTATGTGCTTTTCGTTATCGATAAGTATGCGGGAGCTCAAAATATAATTGATGAGTTAACAATAGTGGAATAATAAAAAAAATGTCTAAAGAAATGGAGGGCACTGATAAAGTAGCCTCTTTTTAGGAAATAGCTTTTTTAAAGACAAAAAATAACGCTTATAAAGGACTTTTTAAAGTCTCTTTGTAAGCGTTATTTGTTTTCTAGCTGTACTATTGGGTGG
>NZ_JBTXLS010000088.1:0-2509 GCF_054871665.1 Myroides sp. LJL115
ATGTTGTCAAAAGGTTGTAGGCCAAAGTCATCTAAAATAAGTAAGTCACATTTAATTACTTTTTTCATTTCCCTTTGATAGGTACCATCTATTTTACTTGTTTTAAGATGGTTAAATAAATTACCTGTATTAAAATATAGTACCTTGTGTTCCATTAAGCATGCTTGGTGCCCTAAGGCTTGAGCTAGATAGCTTTTACCAACGCCACTAGCTCCAGTTAAAATTATATTTTGTTTTTTAGCCATAAAATCCAAGGTAGATAACCTGGTAAAAGCATTTTTGTCTAGATTTCTTTGATGTGTATAATTAGTATCAGCGATACTTGCACTCTGCCTAAAGTTTGCTTGTTTTATTAATCGCTCTATTTTTCTGTTTTGTCGATTTTCATACTCATGATCTGTAAGTAAAGCAATGTACTCGTCGATTGTAAAGGAAGTAAGACTGCTGTCTTTTAGGTGTTTACTGTGTAATGACGCCATATCATTTAACCTCATTGCTTTTAGTTTTTCGATAGTTTGATTGTTGTCCATAGGATGAATATTTTAAGTTTATTGATAAGTAGAGGCTCCTCTAATGTTTGAGTGTGAAGGGATATGAGGGGTGTCCAAGTTAAGTTGTAGTAAGGTTTCTTGATTAAGATCCATTTTGTGATGAAGGATATTCTTAATATGCTTGTAGGTTGCTATATTCTCCTTTAATGCTAGCTCACAGGCCTTTTCTAATCTAGTGGAACCGTAGCTTTTATGAAGCTGTATAAGTCCCATAACTCGCTTATAACCTATTTCAGGATATTCAACATTGTCTAGTATTTTATCTACGCACTTAACAACATGTAATCCATGGGCTTGGGCTTGCTTTTTAAAGAATTCAGGACTCCAACTAGTATAGTATTGATGAGTACTTGAAAGATGATCTTTAGTTGTATTATAGGATCCTTTTGAAAGGTTTCGTTTATGCAGTGCGATACGTAAATGATTATGATAGACTTCGATTGTCGTTTGAGTATAGTGAATCGTAGTTTGATGCCCTATATAGCGGTATGGAACACTATAATAGCTCTTATCTGGAGAAAAATACACATAGCCTATCTTCTGTACTTTAGCCCTTTTATAATCCTTCATTTGATAAATAGTAGCTGGTAAGGCTTTGAGGTATTGTTTCTCAATAGACAGGAAAAGTTCTTCTCGACTAGCTTCTTTACGTTGAAAAAGAATTTGATTGTATAGAGGTAGTCTTGTTCTTATTTCCTTATTTAACTCATCCAAAGAAAAGAACGTCATATCTTTAATAGGATAGAAAATCCTTTGATACACAAGGTGTACAGCATTCTCTACTAAAGCTTTATCCTGTGGAGAATAGGTTCTTGTAGGGTTTATAATACAGCCGTAATGTGTAGCAAAGTCTTTAAAACTTCTATTAATTTGTGCTTCATATTTGCTCGATCTAGAAACAGCTGATTTTAAATTGTCCGATACAATAGCTAAAGGTACTCCTTGATAAAAGTGTAAAGCACCTATACAACACTGAATTAAATCCTCCTTTGTTTGTGTTGCACATGCTTGAACATAAGTGTATTGGCTGTTGGGAAGTATAGCTACAAAGACTTCTACAGCAATGATTTCACCAGATTCTCTATCCACATAGGAAAGCTTTTTACCTGTAAAATCTATATACATCTCCTTTCCAGGTTGATGCTCGAGCTTCATTGAACCTTTTTCTTTCTTATACTTACGATTATAATGCTCCATAAACTGTGTATAACTATAAGGTTTTATTGCTCCTTCAGCATACTGATTATAGTGATATAAAAAAGTAAATCCTGGGTGATTACGAGCTTTATTAATCGTTTCAAAGTATAGCATTAGCTCCTTATAACGCTGTGTGTCAATCGTACTGCAACTAGAAAATATTTCAGATAGTTGAGCAACATCAAACGATAATAACTGCTCTAGTGAATACTCACTTGCAGTAAAAAGTTGCATATAAGTATTAACCGTATTTCGTGAAATATCAAGCGTGCTGGCTATTTTTCGATTGCTATAGCCATTTAAATGCAAAGTGATAATTTGTTTTAAGTCCATTGGGTCAAGTTTATTAGCCATATCTTATCGTTTAGAAGCAACAAGATACTAGTATTAAACTTTTCTAAGTGGCACGTTTTGAACCGAAATAAAATTCTAATTGGCACAAGTTACACCGGATTTGGCACCATTTGAACCGAAATAAAATTTTAACTGGCACAAGTTGGACCGAAATTGGCATCATTTGAACCGAAATAAAATTTGTAATTATTCCGGTGTAAAGTGAACAATTTGAGCCGTACAAATAATGTCGGAATTGGCACGTTTTGAACCGAAATCACTGGCCCAAGTCAAACCGTAATGTTTTAACCCCTATAATCCTAGAGTATTTTTGATTTTTAAAAGTATAATGTTTTAGGCTACTTTTTTCTTGCTTAAAATCAAGTGTTTGTCCATTTCCCATTTCTCCATTGGAGTGATTTTTCCAA
>NZ_JBTXLS010000089.1:0-2188 GCF_054871665.1 Myroides sp. LJL115
AACCACTTTGCTTCCAATTCTCCACATGTTGGAGCATGATCTCTTGTTTGCTCATAACTATACGATTTACTGGCAAACTTAAATCCTTAGGTTATGCTAGGCAAGATGTGGCTGCTCGGCTGGATACATAGGGGTCAAAACAATGATAAGGTTGTATAAGAACTAATGTAGGGTAAATTGGTTGAAATGGATCTGTAGGTTTTATTCCTACATGATTGTATAACATTGAGTAAATACTATCAATTTTTTGACATTGATCAACAATTTCTTTAGTTCTTTCTTCAGGTAATGTTTCGACTGTTCCAAATTTATTATTAACGTCTAGCCAATAATTACCAATCATTTGATTTAATACAAAATAATTGTTCGATGCAAATATTGATCCAGGAATAGTATTTTCAGAAATGAATGTCTTATTTGGGTTAATTTGAAGTTGCAAATTCATTTCAATAGTGGTATTACTTCCACTATAAAATGAATCAAGTTCACTGTTTATTTTTTTTATATCTCTAACTATTAATTGTATAAATTCATTTGCAGTTCTAAATAAATTAAGAGATAAATATTTATTTACACTATCATTTATTTCTCCAATAAGTATACAATAACAATTGTCAATTACTTCTAAAGAATTAGCAATAGCTTTATGATTTTTGAGAGAAGAGTCAATAATGAAAACTTTTATTATTGACTGAACACCAAAATTTTCGGAATAATTTTTTAAATTGCTTGCAACTACATACTTTTCAAAATCAAAAAATTCACTTGGTAAGCTAAAAAGCTCGTAGCTCTTAATTGTTTTGGTCCTAAAATTAAACACAAAATATTGTATCGAATTTTCGAGTTGTAGTAATTCTATTGGTAAAGTTCTGAGAAGATTAAATGAATTAACGTAAAACTCGCTATCCCTGTAATTTTGTGTATTTGATACAATAATATACTGGATTGCAAGAGGGGAGGAGTATTTTATTACAGAGTCAATTCTTGTCATATAATAAGTTTTTTTAATTGCACTTAAGATTCCTTTTAAGACAACATCGATTGCTTAATGGAAAAGTTTTTGTATTGTCACCTTAATACTCAATTCTTTTTTCACCTTCAATAGACGCATTAACTTTTTTTATAATTGAGTTTGTGACAATTACATTTCCGTCAGTGTTGATTTTTCTTTCTTGTATCATATCAGCTTCTATAGAATACCTATTCGAAAATAAAATGTCACCATTTAGAACTTTAGAATTAAAGTCATAATCTTCCAATAAAAAATTGATAATATTGTTTTCGTAAAATCCTTTCCATTTAAATTTACCTCTTTTGATAGCTGGTGATATGACATCAATTTTTGCATTAAAAATTTCTTCATTTGGAAGTTCATCTGTTTTTAAAATAAAATTAAAAAATTCATTTTTACTTACTCTTCGTGATGAACCAACTGGATTATTATTATTCAGACGAAGTATATCGATTGAGTCTACTTTATTATAATTTTTTAATTTTTTATAAAGATTTGATTTCCTCCAAGAAATTTTATAATTTTTATTAGTTAATTCAATCGAATCTTTTACTGTTTCAACGCTTAATTTGTCTTCATCCTGTATGAATTCAAGATTTAATTTCTCTAATTCCCTTCTTTTTAATTCATTATCTAATTTTAAATTTTCAATTTGTAAATTAGTTAATTCTTCGTTCTCTACGGGAAATCGAGATATTATAATCGTTGCTACTGAAACTATTAAGCTAATTTGAGCAGCATTTTTACCTAATAATATCCACTTTTCTTTGAACCCACCTTCTTCGGTTGGTAAAGTTTCAATCTCCACTTCTAAGTTTAATGTATCAGAAATTTCTTTTAGAATAAATAATATTTCTTTTTCACATTCATTTCTTAAAATTGAATTTATTGAATGACTATCGTCTTTAAAATAATAGTGAAATTGTATGATATTTGAATTTTCGACTATGTTCATTTAATTAATAATTTATATCAGTGCATAATTTTATGGCATGGTTAAAACTTATATTAGCCCCTAAATAAGCTGGAGTGAAATTAATAAATTAATTACATAACTTTGGACTTATGAAATATAAGAAATGGAGCTTATCGGAGAAGCTATCAATTTTACAGGAAGCAGAAGAATACGGGGCAATAGAAACTTGTCGTAAACACAGTTTAAGTACAGGTACTTTC
>NZ_JBTXLS010000090.1:0-1966 GCF_054871665.1 Myroides sp. LJL115
TACTTTTGCAACCGCTTTGAGAGATAAGCGCAACATTGAAGACACGTTCATAGACATATTGGATTGACAGCAAAATTTAACAAAGAGTAAGGCAAATCGCAAGATTTGATTTATATATCTAATTTAAGATATAAAAAACATACGATGAAGAGTTTGATCCTGGCTCAGGATGAACGCTAGCGGCAGGCCTAACACATGCAAGTCGAGGGGTAAGAGTAGCTTGCTACTTTGAGACCGGCGCACGGGTGAGTAACGCGTATGCAACCTACCTTATACAGGGGAATAGCCCAAAGAAATTTGGATTAATGCCCCATGGTTTGTAACTCTGGCATCAGAGATACAATAAAGATTTATCGGTATAAGATGGGCATGCGTATCATTAGCTAGTTGGTATGGTAACGGCATACCAAGGCTACGATGATTAGGGGTCCTGAGAGGGAGATCCCCCACACTGGTACTGAGACACGGACCAGACTCCTACGGGAGGCAGCAGTGAGGAATATTGGTCAATGGAGGCAACTCTGAACCAGCCATGCCGCGTGCAGGATGACGATCCTATGGATTGTAAACTGCTTTTGTACAGGAAGAAACCCAACTACGTGTAGTTGATTGACGGTACTGTAAGAATAAGGACCGGCTAACTCCGTGCCAGCAGCCGCGGTAATACGGAGGGTCCGAGCGTTATCCGGAATTATTGGGTTTAAAGGGTTCGTAGGCGGTCAGATAAGTCAGTGGTGAAATTTCTTAGCTTAACTAAGACACTGCCATTGATACTGTTTGACTTGAATTATATGGAAGTAACTAGAATATGTAGTGTAGCGGTGAAATGCTTAGATATTACATGGAATACCAATTGCGAAGGCAGGTTACTACGTATTGATTGACGCTGATGAACGAAAGCGTGGGGAGCGAACAGGATTAGATACCCTGGTAGTCCACGCCGTAAACGATGGATACTAGCTGTTTGGTTTTCGGACTGAGTGGCTAAGCGAAAGTGATAAGTATCCCACCTGGGGAGTACGTTCGCAAGAATGAAACTCAAAGGAATTGACGGGGGCCCGCACAAGCGGTGGAGCATGTGGTTTAATTCGATGATACGCGAGGAACCTTACCAGGGCTTAAATGTAGATTGACAGGTTTGGAAACAGACTTTTCTTCGGACAATTTACAAGGTGCTGCATGGTTGTCGTCAGCTCGTGCCGTGAGGTGTCAGGTTAAGTCCTATAACGAGCGCAACCCCTATTGTTAGTTACCAGCACGTAATGGTGGGAACTCTAACAAGACTGCCGGTGCAAACCGCGAGGAAGGTGGGGATGACGTCAAATCATCACGGCCCTTACGTCCTGGGCTACACACGTGCTACAATGGCCGGTACAGAAAGCAGCCACCTAGCGATAGGGAGCGAATCTCAAAAACCGGTCACAGTTCGGATTGGAGTCTGCAACTCGACTCTATGAAGCTGGAATCGCTAGTAATCGGATATCAGCCATGATCCGGTGAATACGTTCCCGGGCCTTGTACACACCGCCCGTCAAGCCATGGAAGCTGGGGGTACCTGAAGTCGGTGACCGCAAGGAGCTGCCTAGGGTAAAACTAGTGACTGGGGCTAAGTCGTAACAAGGTAGCCGTACCGGAAGGTGCGGCTGGAACACCTCCTTTCTAGAGAAAGAATTAGAATATAAAACTTTACTCTTTGCTGTTAGTTCAAAAATTTAAGATATAGTTTACAGAGTCTCGTAGCTCAGCTGGTTAGAGTACTACACTGATAATGTAGGGGTCGGCAGTTCGAGTCTGCCCGGGACTACAAAACTTATCTAAAAGGAAATTTTAGAGGTTGAGACATATCTAACCTAGTTTAGATTGCTTAGCATCTATATCTATGGGGGATTAGCTCAGCTGGCTAGAGCGCCTGCCTTGCACGCAGGAGGTCATCGGTTCGACTCCGATATTCTCCACAAGGACTTAG
>NZ_JBTXLS010000091.1:0-2023 GCF_054871665.1 Myroides sp. LJL115
TGGACATTCCGACGAAAGCGCACCAGCAATCCGGAAAGTGCACCAGTTAAAACAACTGACCTTAAAACTCTCCGTACTTCACTGATTTAAGTAAAGTTAATAATTTTTTCTTGATCTTAGTGATTTTCCTTTTAATGGTATTCGGTGAGCAGAAGCTGTCAGTCTGTCAAGTATTGCATCAGCAAGTACAGGATGATTTATGAACTCGTGCCAACTTTCTATTGGTAACTGGGAAGTTAAAATTGTAGACCCCTTACTATATCGATCTTCTAATATTTCTAATAATGTTAATCTAGCATCAGGCGTTAAGGGTTTTAAACCAAAATCATCCAAGATAATTAGATCTTGATTAGAGATATATTTTACCCATTTCAAGTAGGTACCATCCAATCTTGACTGTGCTATACTTTCCATAAATTTATTCATGCTAAAGTAGACTGTTTTGTATCCTAGTAAGCATGCTGATCTACCTATAGCACAAGCTAAGAAGCTTTTTCCACAACCAGTTGCACCTGTGATTAGTATATTCTCTGCCTTTTCCAGAAAAAGGCTATCAGACAGACGTAGCACCTGTTCTCTTGTGATGCCACGTTCGTTATTACAGATGACCTGCTCAGGTAAAGCATTGTATCTTAATTTACTAGCCTTAAGTAGTCTTTTCGTTTTAGTCTCTTGTCTAAACTCAAGCTCTGCTTGAACCATATTTGCTAATAATTCATGCATGTTCTGCTGTTCGTGAATAGGTAATTGACAAGCTGCTTGGTAACGATTAGCCATTGCTATAAGACGTAAATCTTTTAGTTGTTCTACTGTTTTTTCTGTGTCCATGATTTCAATTGTATTTTTGGTTTATTTATATTCTTCTGGTCCTCTTATATTGGTGTTTGGGATAACAATTTCGTATTCAAGATCATTGGTATTCTCTGGAAGCATATCCATGTTATTTTCTAGAATATTCTTTATAACCATATAATTGTAGCGCACACCTAATAATGCTCGTGTACATGCCTTTTCAATACGGTCAGGATTCGCTTTAGCTAAACGTTGTAGACCTAAACAGCTTTGATACGTATGATCTATATTAGGTTTGCTGTCTAGTACCTTTTGGAAGAACAATACGGTGTTCGGTCCATACTTAGAAGCTTCTTTTAGATAATCATTAGCGTTCCATATCATGCTTTCTAAATAAGCTTGATGGTTCTTAGGACAATGAGAAGTATCTGTAGTAAATTTATTTTTTTGAAAGTTCCTTTTGTGAGTTGCGATTCTCTCATTTCCGTAATAGATTTCTACATCATCTGTACAGTATTGTATTCTAACTTCCTTACCTATAAATCTATAAGGGACACTGTAATAGTGCCAGTCTTCTCCAACTACTACATGGTAATTTTTTTGGACTTTGGCTTTGGTATAATTCTTTGGGATAAAGGGAGTTGAAGGCAGTTTTTGTAAGTGTATTATTTCTTCTTGCTCGAATAATTCTCTACGACTAAAGGTTTTCTTTTGAAAATTCTGGCAATGGTGTTCTTCTAGCTTTTTAAGTATTGCTATATTTAGAGATCTTAGAGAGTAAAACTCTTCTTTTCGTAGTTTTGCATAGACTCTTCGATAGGTCATTTTAACCATATTCTCTACTGATCCTTTATCAGTAGGTTCATAGGGTCTTGTACTTAATAGGTTGATTTTATAATGAGTAGCCCATTGAGTAATGGTTTCATTGAACACAGGCTCGTAACGGTTTATCTTCTTTACCCATTGCTTCATATTATCTGATATAATGGATTTAGAAGTACCTTTAAAGCTAGTTAAACCATTGTTTAATGCTTTGATTATCTGTGGAACTGTAGAGTTCTCTAGTGCCTCAACATAGGATAACCCACTAAAAGGAAGTATCATAACTAGCACAGGACAGTATTTTATTTCTCCCGTTTGTTTGTCGATATAACAAAGTTTATCACCTGCAAAATCTACTTCTATGAGTGCTCCAGGTTCATGTGTAAAGCTTAGAGTAGCACTATTTACT
>NZ_JBTXLS010000092.1:0-1937 GCF_054871665.1 Myroides sp. LJL115
TCTCCTCCTCTAAATGGTTCTCTAGTTCACCTTCTAACATAGTTTCTAGAAAGTGTTTTAAAAGGGGCGCAAAGACACCATCTGGACCATTCATTTTCTTACCTTGATAAATATCGGCCATAGCCTGTTCTTTGAAACTTTCGAAATCGAATCCGCTCTTTTTGTTGTTTGTGTTCATAAGACTAATTTACATTTTTATATGATATAATTAATTTTGTGACACAGTTGGCGGTACACCTTCATCTTCTCCGTTATTGATGCGTTTATTGCTAAAAGAAAAATACAATCTATTTTATAAAACAAAAACGCCAAGCTTTTAGCCTGGCGTTTTATTGTTATTTATATTTTAAAAAAGTTAAAACAACATTTCTGATACATTACCTTAACTTATTGCCATTTTTATCAGTAGCATAATTTTCCTTAATGTTTACACTAATATAATCGACTTCTTTTTTATACCTTTTATACTTACCATCATAATAAGTATACAAACTATCATTCAAAGTCTTTTTACTGTTATATAACTCTATAATGCCTAGTGAAGATTGACTAATAACCTTTGTGCTATCATCAATAACATCTATAAGTAACTTAGCATCTTTAGTAAATATAACACTTGCATACCAATCAACCTCATTAGTAATATCAACCAATTTAACATAATCATCAACTGGTTTTTTACTGTCATTATATATACCATATACTATCAATACATCTCTATTTCCTGTTTTCCAAATAGTAATACATCTATCCTCAGACAAACAATAAAATGACCGTGCACCATCAGATTTACAACTGTTTATCGTAAAAAAAAGTACTAATCCAAACATTAATATGATTATTTTCATTTATTTTAATCTTAGTGTCCTATTAAAATTTATAACCTGTTAGAAAAGGATTAGTTGCTTTCTGTAATTCTTTTTCAAGTTGTCGTTGTTTATAAATCGGATAACCTACATTATGACCTGCTCGCTCTGCTCTTTGCGTTGGCTGACCTTCTATTTCCCAACTTCTCCACTTAGATACATTCCAAGTTTGGTACTTTTGTTTGGTCTCAAGAGCATCAAAAGCTATTCTAGAAGCCCCCCAACCTTGACCATGCTTTCCAGCTACATAACCTGCAGAATAATTTCCGATATCCCTTGCTGACGCTACTTTATCATTAAAAGACATTCCTCTGTATGTATATATACCCTGTTTTTTTGGTGTTAAACCATTAGGCATATCATTTGTCTTAAAATCAAGAGGTTCTCCACCTTGGGCATTTGAGATATAATCCATTAAACCAATATTTTTAATTTCATTATTAAAGAAGTTTTGTCCAGATTTGTCATTGAGATCTATTTTTGCATCAATAACAGCACTACCATCCTCGTGGTGGAAAGAATATTCCGTAAGCATTTCGCCAACGACTTCTCCTGTGCGTTTACCATTACTATCTACTACATAAATATTTTTATCTGAATTAGCTTGACCTCCTACGACTTTATATGTGCCATCGTCATTCTTAGTAACATCTATATGTTCAGCAGCCATCCCAGTAGGATCAACCATATTTATGGGATTGTTGTGTACATAATGGTATGGTGTCCAGCCTGCGAACTGTTCCGCTAGTGGGTCAACATTCATCCATCTTCCAATAGCTGCATCGTAATTCCTAGCTCCGTAATCATAAACATTTAATCCTAGTTCTTCTTGATTCTCTTTACCATTGTATTGGTATTTAAAATCTTTCATTAAAGGATCATTCTTTTGATTATAACCTTTATGGGCTAATCCAAATGGATAATAATTAATCTGCTCAATAATCTCAGCTGTTTCTATCTTATTGTTACCGTCTTTATCACTATAAGATAGCCTTACATTACCTAATTGATCTACATATTGATATACATATTTATTTGTTTTAAAATCAAAAAAACCCTCAGTTGTAGGTA
>NZ_JBTXLS010000093.1:0-1828 GCF_054871665.1 Myroides sp. LJL115
AGTTTTGTCCTCCATACTACATTAAATAAGCAAGTACTAAGACGAGCAGGTTATCCATCTCTAAATGACATCTACTTAAAAGTATCGTAAAGTTAAGAACCGCCTTGGTACGGAACCGTATGCCGGGTGGTGTGAAAGGTCGGCTGAAGAAATAATCTTCAGCCTCCTATTCTATTTCATCTTTAACCAAAGTGGAATTGTGAATTCAGATATAAGGTTAGCATATGGGTAATTCTGATAGTTGTGATGATTCACCCATATTGCTTGCTCAATTTCATTGGCTACTTGTAATGCTATCTTGGAGATTTTTATATGATAGACGGATGCTGTGACTAGGGTGTTTTTTTCATTGGCTGCAATGGCAGTATGCTTAGATAAAAAATGCATATTGGAAATATCAATTTGCAAGTTAAGTTCTTCTGCTATTTCTCTTTTTAATGCCTGTGTTGGAGTTTCTTGCTGCTCTATTTTACCTCCTGGCATGATAAATACGTTAGTTTTTAACTTTTTGACTATAAGCATTTCATTAAATTCATTGGTTATTAGAGCACAAGCTAAATAGAGATGATTTTTTTGTAGCATTTTGTAATGTTTTTAAAAAGTTAGGTGTTTGTTTTACAGATGGTTATGACTGTAAGGGGTAAGCTTGTAAATAAACAATAAAGAATAAGAAAAACAAATAGTAGATTTTTCTAATCTTTGTTTTTTTTATTATTATTGTATCGTACTTTAGTAGTCGATAAAATAAAAAATCCCTTTGTGGATAAAGCTATGTTTTTTAAACATTTTATTATATCTTTATAATAAAGAATATGTATTAGCACTTTGCTAATGAGTGAAATACTTTGTTAAATTTAAAATTATAAAGCCTTTATTTGGCCAAAATGAACAACACAATGGTAAAAGAAGAATTTACTGCATTATTTAAAGGGTATTCTATACCAAAGGATTTAAAAAGTTTGTTAGAGTTTCAATTATCTGAAACTATTCCTTCTTATTATTCAAATGCAATTTATTTAATTGATGAGGACCCTGAACTAATAGAGTCTTTTTCTAATGAGACGGAATTTGTTAAGTCATTTATTCCATTTGCAGAAGCAGATAGTAATGGAAGTGTGTACGCTTTCTGGATCAAGGATTCAAATGAGAAAAACTTGGATCAAATGCCAATAGTTGTGTTTGGCGATGAAGGTGGAGTTTTTCCTGTTGCTAGTAATCTAAAAGAATTATTGCAAATTGCTGCTTACGATGTAGAGCCGTCTATCTTTGAAGATGAATTTAGTTTTTCAGATAGAGAAATTCTAGAGGAAGAAGGAGAGTATGTAGCAACGGAGTTCAATAAGGAGTATTTAGATTGGTTGCGTAATGATGCTAAATTAAAGCCTATTTTAATTATTGATGATGTTGATGTAATTGTAAATAGAGCCAATGATTCTTTTTCTAAGGAATTAAATAGTTTTTTAGATAAATTCAAGTCTTAGGTTTTTTGATAAATCCAAGCTATTTTGTAGTTTGTGATTTATATTCTTAAGAGCTGAGGTTTGTAATAACTTATATATGTAAAGGGAGTATCTTCATCAAGGTACTCCCTTTATATTATGATAGGGGGGATTTGTGATTAGAAGAAGTTTTTATCCTTGTATTTGAAATAGAAAAGAAATTACTTTATTGTACTTATTTTTAGATAGTTAGTTTTTTTATGGAAAAAAGAATTAAAAAAAGCATGTATAAAGTTTGGAAGTAAGGAATAAGTTTCTACTTTTGCACCCGCATTAAGCAAGACGATCTTATACAAAAAGAAGTAAAGTTACCTTTTAAAAACATTAAA
>NZ_JBTXLS010000094.1:0-1516 GCF_054871665.1 Myroides sp. LJL115
GAAAGTACCTGTACTTAAACTGTGTTTACGACAAGTTTCTATTGCCCCGTATTCTTCTGCTTCCTGTAAAATTGATAGCTTCTCCGATAAGCTCCATTTCTTATATTTCATAAGTCCAAAGTTATGTAATTAATTTATTAATTTCACTCCAGCTTATTTAGGGGCTAATATAAATGGGCTATGTCAGTAAGAAACTGAGGAATAATATTAGACCAATTTATGTTCCTATATATAGATAGGGTTAGACTTTAAGCAAAATCTAACCCAAGCTTATTTCTTGAACTTATACACTTAAAGAGACAGCGCCAGTTTGGAGTGGAATATCCAACTTCTACTCATTTCTAAAACTTTACTCATTTTCTCAATTGGGAACTCACCTTCATGATCGAAGATGAATTTATAAATCTTTTGTCGGTCTTAGAGAAAATGTCTAGATCTTTTTTTTAAATTTCGTGTTCTAATTCAACGTTGGCTAGCTACTTTTCAAACTCTCTAATTCTTTCTTGTCCTGGGATTAATTTTTAGATTATCATTTCTAGGAAAAGTACCTTGACCGAACTTCTTTTCTTGCAAACACTATTTGTTTAATAATGTTGGACTAATACCTAATTAGGATTTGTTTTTTCTTCAGCTAGCTAATTTTACTGCATAACGCTTAAATTTAGCATCATAGTTCTTCCTTGTTCGATTTCTATTTCAAAGATAAGTTTTGATGTTTAATTTACTTTCCGAACAAAGTTAAGAACTACATAGGATGTTTATTATTTTTATACTACTTTATTAGTACATCTTTTACTCTGAATCGGCTAATTCCCAAAAACCATTTTTTTGTTCATGTACAGGTTTCAAAACACCTTCTTTTCTTAGTTGAGTAGCTGCCCATCTAATATCATATTGCCAGGTGTAAAATAAGTCACCAGAATTTTCTAATTCCTTTTCATAATTTGCCCATATATATCTACAAATATCAATTAATTTAGCTTTATTGCCTTTAGCTTTTAAAGCCTCTACTATGCATTTTTTTAGTTTATTTTTTGTCATTTTAAGTTTAATTTTGGAAATATTAAAGAGCTAAGAATCTAATTTAATAATAATAAGTGAATGTACATAATTTCTTGTTAACCATCTTTTTATTATTTGAAGTATACTTACTATCTTAGTTTAGGTTGTTAAAGGCTAGTAGTCTAGTGTATAATGGATTGTGTTATTAGCACTCTTTAAGATGGAAACAACAAGAGACAAATACCCACAAGATGAATAGTATCGAAAACTTAAGCAATAATTCTATACAGGTTGAAAAGGATAATTAGTTATGAAAGAAATAGAAAGAATTTTAAAACAGATTGAGAGCGCAGAAGATTGTATTGTTTCTAAGTCAAAAAACACTATGAAGGTGTAGCACCAACTGTGTCACAAAATTAATTATATCATATAAAAATGTAAATTAGTCTTATGAACACAAACAACAAAAAGAGCGGATTCGATTTCGAAAGTTTCAAAGAGCAGGCTATGGCCG
>NZ_JBTXLS010000095.1:0-1346 GCF_054871665.1 Myroides sp. LJL115
TGATAATAAGGCATTTATAATTGAAAACACAATTCTCCGAAAAAGTTTTAACGAAGCTACAGACAGAAATTTTTAGTACCTTTCTAAAAGAAGAATATAGAATGAATAAGAAGTACTTTAGTAGAGAAAGGAAACAATCTTTTTCAGGGACAATATTGTTCTTGTTAAATT
Organism: Myroides sp. LJL115; assembly: GCF_054871665.1. NCBI lineage: Bacteria > Pseudomonadati > Bacteroidota > Flavobacteriia > Flavobacteriales > Flavobacteriaceae > Myroides > Myroides sp. LJL115. The sequence goes on from NZ_JBTXLS010000095.1 coordinate 172, forward strand.
TTTTAACTAAGAGTGTTCCTTTAGAAATATTGAATTTTGTAAAATACATAAGTCAGTATAAACCTGAACAACAGAATTTTACTCAAAGTGCTTTTGTTCAAGCACGTAATAAGATAAAACCCGAAGTATTTGTTCATTTAAATAGAGTTTTAGTTGATGAATTCTATACCGAAAATGATAGTCTTAAAAAGTGGAACAATAAGTTTAGACTTTTAGCAGTTGATGGATCTAATTTGAATTTGCCCAAGACAAAAGAACTGGAACAAATTTATGGAACAATTGTCAATACTAACGTTGTTCAGGCTAAAGTATCTGTCTTATATGATGTGTTTAATAAGATTGCTATAAATACTATAGTATCTCCACTGAGTGCAAATGAAAGAAGCCAAGCGATTGAGCTTATAAAAGATTGTAAACAAGGTGATTTATTACTCTATGACAGAGGTTATCCTTCATTTGATTTTATACATACTCACATAGAGAACGATTTAGACTACGTCATGCGAGTAAAAGTGGAGTTCAATAATCAAGTAAAAGATTTTATCGCAAGTGGCAAGGAGTCAGTTATAACTGAGTTTAGCCCTAATCACCGTATTGATTTAACTCAAAAAATTTACGATAAGAACACTAAAGTAAAAGTACGCTTAGTTCGTGTTGACTTAGGTAATGAGAATGTCGAAGTACTAGTAACATCTTTGTTAGATGAACAAGAGTTTAGAAACGATATTTTTAAAGAGCTGTACTTCCATAGATGGAAGATAGAAACTTACTACAATGAACTGAAATCCAAAATGAGAATTGAGATATTCTCTGGTTACTCTAATACAAGTGTTTTACAAGACATTTATTCTACTATTTTAGTTAGCAACATACAAAGTATTATAATTCAAGAAATTAACAACGAGCTACCTCAAGATAGGCAATACCAATATAAAATAAACACATCACTTTCATATGCATTTATGAAAGATAAAGTTATCAGTCTTTTGTTTTCTAAGCAGAGTATGGAAAGAACTAAGAAAGAATTAAAAGCCCTCTTTTTGCAAAATACTATACCTATTAGACCTGGCAGATCGCTGCCTAGAGATTTAGATAAAAGTAGATTAAGAAGAAATAATAAGTCTCCTAAAAATCAGAAAATTAACATATAATCTTTCCTTAACTTAATGACATTG
>NZ_JBTXLS010000096.1:0-1317 GCF_054871665.1 Myroides sp. LJL115
AAAAAAAAACTTTCCTATGTCTGTAAGACCTCCCCAGGTAAGAACAGTAACTTTCCCCTCATATACCTGCTATATTTACCCTAAATATCTCCGTACAACTTTGGACTTCAGTTTGTTTAGCAACCTTATCCGATATTATTGAGCCTGATATAGTTTCTGTTCGTCAGGTCAAGGGTTTGCCTAGCGCTTCCTTCAGATTCCACCTTGCGATGGACATCCTTGCATTTGGCTAACACTTCCCGTTGTAAAGGCGTGTTCGGGACTTACACCCTAGAGTTACTACCCATGCTGGGCACACTAATAAAAGCGCTTTATGACCTTTGTGCCATAAAGCGCTTTTATTATTACAAAGAAAAAGCCCTTTTTTAAAAAGGGCTAAAAAAAAAATATAAAAAAACAAATTGAAAAATCTTCATCCAGCCTTTTAATACTCCATTTAAGGAACACTATAGTTAAGTAATTCTCTTTCCAAAAGATTCCATTACCTAAGCATAATGAAAATTATCAACAGATAACTCCAAAATAAAAACACACAGTAACGCATACCAAAGATGATACTGCAAATAAAAAATCACAATACCATGGAGGAAGTTTGTACTAATGAAACTTCAATGACTTTTTAAATCATCTAGACAGCATGCGCATACCGTGTTAACAAATTTTCAACTTCTGTAGCAGTTCCCAAAACGCAACTTTATTAAAAGTGCTTATAATAACTCTACAGAAATCACCATAAAAAACTTACTTATCCCCTATTGATTCAAAAAACTAAACGCTTCTTGTCCCATTTGAATCATTAGTCAATAGTAGAGCTTCCTATGAAAGTGTTTTTACATGTAATCTCACTTAGAAGTGAAAGAAAATCAAATAAAATCAGTCTCAAGAGACCTCAACTACTTCTATTTACAAACTCAAAACCTCCCAATTTTAAGGAAAAATTAAGAAATAGTATCTTTTTTATTTAACTTTCATTTTGCTAATATATAAAAAATAACACTAGGTAAAACATTCTAAACAAAAACAAAGTGTTAATTAATATTATTAGAGATAATAAATCTCATTATACCACCTTATTATACAGGAGTTTAGGTAAATAATAAGAATTTTTATAATAAACTGCTAAGGGTATGAAATAGAATAGGAGGCTGAAGATTATTTCTTCAGCCGACCTTTCACACCACCCGGCATACCAATGTCATTAAGTTAAGGAAAGATTATATGTTAATTTTCTGATTTTTAGGAGACTTATTATTTCTTCTTAATCTACTTTTATCTAAATCTCTAGGCAGCGATCTGCCAGGTCTAATAGGTATAGTA
>NZ_JBTXLS010000097.1:0-1246 GCF_054871665.1 Myroides sp. LJL115
CCCAGGTAAGAACAGTAACTTTCCCCTCATATACCTGCTATATTTACCCTAAATATCTCCGTACAACTTTGGACTTTAGTTTGTTATGCAACCTTATCCGATATTATTGGGCCTGATATAGTTTCTGTTCGTCAGGTCAAGGGTTTGCCTAGCGCTTCCTTCAGATTCCACCTCACGATGGACACCCTTGCATTTGGCTAACACTTCCCGTTGTAAAGGCGTGTTCGGGACTTGCACCCTAGAGTTACTGTCCATGCTGGGCACACATAAAAAAAAGCTTAGAATAAACTGAAATCTATTCCAAGCTTTTTATAACTTATATTAAGTATTTATCATATTTTAGAGTTAAACTCATCAAACAAAGGATCATTAAAGAACTCATCCATGCTAATTTTCATATTCATACAAAAATTCTTTATTGTATAAATTGATACACCACGTGAATTACTAAGATTTGTCCAACGATCGATAGTTTGTCTGTCTTTTTCGTTATGTGCAGCCAATGCACTCTTACTAAAGTCTTTATCTTGCATAATTCTAGAAATCCTATTTTTAATAGCATCTCTTAGCCTTATATCTTCCTCACTTAACTTTCCCATAGTCAATTTTATGACTATTATTAAAATTTAATGTAAACCACTTGGATTACAAATAACTTTTTATTATCTTTGATTTATCAAATAAAATAGAACTTTAGAAAAGATAGTGCTAAAGCTTATTTAATTCTCGACTTGAAAACTGGTAATTTTTATATACACGGGAAAATAAGTACTTTAGCTCACGACCTAGGCGTGAGCTTACTTATTCGTGTATAGGGTATACCAGTACCTCAAGTCGGATAGTAAGATTCGCGCCTTTTTTATTATACTGACACAAAAGTACTTTAGACATTTTCCAAATGCTTTCCCATAAAAGTACTTATTAAAAGACGTAGTATCTTTTTAGAACACTACTGTCCTATTATATTCACTATGAAGAAAGTCTTTTTTGACGTCTACTTCTTTATAGTCTGTGATCATTAACCGTCCAAAATGAGGCTATTTGCAGTTTAACTGCTGTAGTAAATGAGCTATTGCATCCTTGCTTGAATGGAGTTTCCACCTCAGCATGGAATATATAGCTATACCTCAGCTTTGGTCTTAATCACAACAAACGTCCACCGGATTTACTTCGGAAATTTCAATTATTATTTTACAACAAACTTATTTAATCAATTTAACCAACCATTACATCTATGATGAAAACA
>NZ_JBTXLS010000098.1:0-1183 GCF_054871665.1 Myroides sp. LJL115
ACAGGTAAATGTAAAGAATTATAACTAATTTTTGTAATATTTTTATTTCTATCTACTGTTAGATTACCAAATACATCATAGGTATAATCTGCGGAAGTTGTGGTATTACCTTTTTTAAATCCTTCTAAGTTGCCACTAGCATCAACTACTTTAGAGAGTTTATTACTTCCTGCTTCATAACTATAGGTTAAGTTATCTATCTGAGTGACTTTATTAGCTACGGAGGCTCCATTGCGAGTTAGTTTTAAAATATTGCCATTCTTATCGTAAGTAAGCTTTTCCCCATAAGGAGTATCATTACTGCTTATAGTTAAATCAGGATCTTTTAAAGCAGCAAGGGTAAGGCGATTTAAGCGGTCATACACATAACTATAGCCTCTTTTCTTATTATCTAAAGAACTCCTATAAAGCTGTTCGGTAATATTTCCGTTGTATAATCCAGTAGTACCTGTTATGCCTTGTTCTATTTTATTATAGTTTAACTTTAAAGCAAACAAAGAGCGCTTACCATTAGTGGTAATATCTAAATTGTTAACATCATTTACCTGTGTTAACCATCCTCTTATATTATACTTATAATTGATTTCTTGTAAAAAAGTATTTGCTGTAGTGGCGCTTCCGCTACGCTTACCTCCTACTCTTTTAGCCTGTAGAGCCCCTAGCTCATCATAAATATTTTCTGCTATAACCACTTCTGCTAAAGTCCCTACTTTATGGGTTTGATATAGTAAACGATTTTGATGATCATAGACGAAGTTTTCCAAAATAGATACATCTGTGGATGTAGCTAATCTTTTATGTGTAGTGCGAACTAACTCTACATTACCAGCAAAACCATACTTAGTATCTATGTGAGTACGACCACCAAGCTCTAAGCCTGGCGTTTTACTTTTTAAAAGCAAGAATTGTAAATCCGCAGGTCGGGTTCAGAACAACAGAGTAGTATTACAGCGCCTCTAATATTATATTAGAATTATCTAATGGGAGTGTAACATGAACTGTGTCATCTCCTGTTTCCAAGCCTTGGGGCTTAAGCCCCAAGGCTTGGAAACAGGATTTTTTTTACGGCTGTAATCTATCCCCAAATTTAATATAAAGCTGAGACATTGTCAAGCCCCAATTGCGAATAGGCATAGTCCATTTTTTAGATACATCTTTGATGGCTAGATAGACTAGTTTTAAT
>NZ_JBTXLS010000099.1:0-699 GCF_054871665.1 Myroides sp. LJL115
TGGATATTCCACTCTATAGTGCACCACTAATCCGACCAAATTACACCATTTATTCCGCAATGCGCACCAATTATTCCGGAGCAATGTGCACCAATTATTCCGCTAATAGCACCAAAATTTCCGATAAGTACACCACTTATTCCGGAAAGTGCACCAGCTTATTTTATTACAAATAGCTGACATTCCGACATATAGTGCACCAATTATTCCGATTCAAAGTACACCACTGAAGAGTAATTAAATATTAATTAAGCTAATTTAGAATATGTTTTAAACTTAATTCTACTCTAAATATGGCTAATAAAACTCTTCCAATGCATAAAATAAAGCAAATATTATTGTTTTTAGACAGAGGTGTTTCTCAGAGAAATATTGCTCTGCAAATGGGTGTTAATCGTCGAAGCGTAGCAAGTTATTACAACTTAGCTAAACAAACCAATATGCCTTTATCTGAGCTAGTTGCATTAAGCGATCATGAGTTAGCTAAGTGCTTAGGAATGCTTGATAGTGATGAAACTACTCTAGATGATGAGCGCAGGGAGCATCTAGAATCACTTTACCCATACTTTAAAGTAGAATTAAAAAAAATAGGAGTTACTAAGTATCTTTTATGGGAAGAGTATATAAAAGACTACCCTGAAGGCTTTAAATACTCTCGATTTTGTGAACTCTTAGTGGAGTTTGCAAAAGTAAATAGTG
>NZ_JBTXLS010000100.1:0-660 GCF_054871665.1 Myroides sp. LJL115
CAAGCACCACGTTATAGACTTTACGATCAGAATCAAATGAGTTTGATTCCTCATTCTTTGGAAGATTTCATTCCTGCCTTGCATCCAGTACGCATTGTAAATAAGGTTATCGATGAATTGGACTTAAGCAAATTGTATGCGAAGTCATCTAATCAAGGTGCACTAGGCTATCATCCAAAGATGCTACTCAAGGTGATGGTGTATGCTTATGTTAGCAATATTTACAGCAGTAGAAAAATGGAAAACGTATGTAAAGAAAATGTGCATTTTATGTGGTTAAGCGGGATGAACTTCCCAGATCACAATACGTTGAACCGTTTTCGCATTGCGGCTTTAAAGGATAATATTGAAAGCATATTCTATCAAATCGTTAGTTTATTTATGCAACAAGGCTTCATATCTATTGAAGAAGCTTTTACAGATGGTACCAAAATGGAGGCTAATGCTAATAGATACACCTTTGTGTGGAAGAAGTCCGTTGTTAATTACAAAGAGAAAATGTTCGAGCAAATCCAATCTATATGGGAATATGCAGACTCTGTAGCTAGGCAAGAACAAGAATTACCTCCTCCACCTGACTTTAAAAAAATGGATCAAGATTCCTTGGCCGAGACTATCAATACCTTAAATAACATTTTAAAAAAAAGTCCTAACGCCAGT
>NZ_JBTXLS010000101.1:0-622 GCF_054871665.1 Myroides sp. LJL115
CAAACCCCAACCCTATATTTAATATATAGCGATCAATAGCATTTTTAATACCTAGCTCTACCTACCAAAGCAGGTAGAGTATAGGTATAGATTGTCCTGTGCGCTATCCAAAATCCCTTTGAATATTGCGCTGTAAAGTGTTTAAATACCCGTTGTTGCAGTCATTTTTCACCTAACTATCAAAAACCTTTATGAAATCAGTACATTATTTCATTTTGGGACTACGGCGTAGGTAAGAGTTTATGTTTTCTTAAGCTTATATTGAATGAATCAATAGGGATAACTCTTACCTACCAACAGATGTTTTCATCATAGATGTAATGGTTGGTTAAATTGATTAAATAAGTTTGTTGTAAAATAATAATTGAAATTTCCGAAGTAAATCCGGTGGACGTTTGTTGTGATTAATACCAAAGCTGAGGTATAGCTATATATTCCATGCTGAGGTGGAAACTCCATTCAAGTAAGGAAACAATAGCTGAATTACTACAGCAGTTAAACTGCAAATAGCCTCATTTTGGACGGTTAATGATCACAGACTATAAAGAAGTAGACGTCAAAAAAGACTTTCTTCATAGTGAATATAATAGGACAGTAGTGTTCTAAAAAGATACTACGTCTT